>JBMTHB010000034.1:0-9222 GCA_049435845.1 Candidatus Nanopelagicales bacterium
TCGCAACGAAATGGCCAGGCGTTACCGTATATGAGACGTTCTGCAGAACATCCTTGCGACCCTCTGGCGTCTCGAATGACATGCTGACATCAGCGATCGTGATATCGGTACTCATCGTGTCAACTCCTTAAGCGATCTTCTTTTGACCGTAATACCACCGCAGTACGAAGCGTTCCACCACATCGAAAGCTATGTTGATGACATATCCCAGGAGTCCCATCAAGATGACTCCGGTCCACGCATCCAGGATTAAGAAGGACTCCGTTGCAATGAGGGTGAAGGAGCCGATCCCGAAGCCGGATCCTAGGAATTCCGAAGCGATTGTCACGATGAACGCGATCTGCAAGCCGAGTTGCAGACCGGAGAAGATCAACGGCATAGCACCGGGCAGTCGAACTCGCCACAGTTGACGAGATCTTGACAGGTGGAGGACGCGGGACGTTTCGACTTGAACCACGTCCGCGGACCTAACACCCTGAATCGTGGCGATTAGGATCGGCATCGTTGCCGCGACGGTGATTGACGCGACACGCATTGCGATGTCCAAACCGAAGATCACGATGAAGATCGGCACCGTGGCAACAGCGGGAATGGAACGGATGAAATCGATTATCGGCTCGGCGTACCTGATGCCAGTCTGTGACCCACCGATCAAGGTACCGAGGCAGATTCCAATGATGCACGCGAGCGCGTAACCCAAAAGAAAATTCCTTAGACTCGGAAGCACTGTTGTCACAAACTCGTGCGAGAACCAGAGTTCGGTGAAGCGATCCATGATTAGGGACAGCGGTGGAAAATAGGGATTGATTGATCCAGCGGATGAGGTCCACCACAGATAGACGATGAGAACCGGGATCCACGCCCCAATCAGCACGATGAGTATGCGCCGCCACCAAGTCATGATCATGTCGGCATCCAGAAGATTGCTCTTCGTTGCAACCTCGTGACGCCCCTGCTAACCAAGATTCCGAGCACACCCAGGACGAAGACGGTCGCGAATGTACGCGCATCATCTCCGGCAGCTTGGGACAACAGAATGGATCGACCCAGACCCGGCGCGCCGCCGATGAGTCCGGCGACGATCGACACGACAAGGGCTGCCGATGCTGATAGGCGTACTCCAACTGCGATGAACGGTGCCGCACTAGGGATTCGTGCGTAGCGGATTTGCTTCCAGGTACTCATTCCGTAGCAGCGCATGGTTTCCAGGAGCACAGCGTCCGCGTCACGGACTCCAAGACCGGTTTGTATCGACATGGCGAAAACCAATGTGAAGACAATGAGGAAGATGCCCATCTGCATAGTCGGACCTAGGACAAGGATCACGATCGGGATGATCACGATCGGTGGAATCACTTTGAAGAAGTCGAAGGTGAACTTGGAGGATCGCCACGCGAATCGAGACAACCCGATCAGGATGCCTGTCGGAAGAGCGAGCGCCATTGCGATGACGAAGCCGGACACGGCCATCTGAACGGTCTCCCACAGACGGATGTAGAACTCTCCCGAAGTCAATTCCGCAGATAGTGCACCAGCAGTCTCAATAACGCTCGGTATTGACAAGTCAGCCAGCGGTCCGACGCTGGTTGCAATCTGCCAGAGAAGCAGAGCGATGGCCACAGACAAGACGCCCGGCGGCACACGCCTCACAATCGATGTACCGAAAGTCCTATTCAGCACTTGCTCCTCAGGAGGATCGAGACGGGAGCCGAGCCCGTAGGTGGGCCCGGCTCCCGCTCGCGTTTATCGACGTGGCCGGTATTGCTTCAGCAACAGGCCCGCAGTGTCCGCCTTCTTCGACAAGAAGCCGAGATTCAGCATTTTCTGTGCGGGGCGAATCACGTCTACCTGAGTGACAAACAACGGGTAGATGGGTGGATTCGCAGCAAGTGCCACTTCCGGCGTAACCTCCGTGATCTTCGTGGAAGCACGCATCACGCGATTCATGTTCGCCTTCGACTTCATCGCATATTGGTGAGCCTCGTACATGCTCTTCTGGAACGCTTCAACCACCTTGGGGTTTGCCTGGGCGTAGGGAGCCGTGGTAACCCAAACACCGATCGCCGACTCGGTGTCGAAGAATTCGACCCCAGGACGTCCGACATTCTGCAGACCCTGATTGATACATTCAGTCACAAAAGGTTCAACAGTGAAGCCAGCATCAATGCGGCCTGACTTAGCCGCGTCAACGGCCTGACCGGGCGGCAGCGTGGTCCACTTGATGCTTGCCGGATTGCCGCCGTCGTTCTTCACCGCTGCGACAATCGTTACCTCCGCCTGTGCACCACGAGCCGGCACGGCCACGGTCTTACCTTCCAGGTCACGCCAACGGGAGATCCCAGCTGAGGGGGAAGCGCACACTCCAGTGTCATCTAATTGGGCTGCGACCTTGGGGTTCTTCTTTGCGGCTGCTAGTTGTGCTCGCGTGTAGCCATCAGCCGGTGCGACGATCCGTAGATTGATCCCGCCGTTTTCGTATGCATTGATGGCCGGAATGGTGGGTGTGTACGTGAACTGCACTGCACCCGAGGCCAAGGCAGCGATTCCCGGCGGCGGTGCTGGGAAGACCACGACTTCGGTGACATTGATCCCGTTCTTTCGGAATATCCCGCTATCAATCGCGTATTGCAGAGCACCAGTCGAGTTGATGGCGACGACACCCACCTTGATGTCCGTAGCGGCTTGCGCAGGAACAGCCGCCACGGACAAGCCGAGCGCCGCCGTGGCACCCGATGCCGCAACGGCGACCAGTCGCTTAATGGATCTGCGCACAGGCTCCTCCTCCTCCTTCTTTTGAGCCGGACCGGGTGGCCGACCTCGTTGGGGAACGTTAGCAACCGAACGAAATTTTGGGAATATAAATCTGAATATCCAGTGAATTACCCAAAATCAAGCGGCGTGGAACGGCACCCGAGTGGAGTCAATCACCCCGAGCACCTCCTGGAGCATCGCCTCACGCCCCTGGGCCAGGAACTCTGCCTGGTCGGGGTTAGGCGCGAGATTGTGGCATTCTTCCGGATCTTGATGCAGATCGAAGAATTCGGAAACCCCGTGCCCGGCGATTTCCGTGAGCCGAAATCGATCAGTCACCACGGTCCGCATTCGGACTGGCCCTGGAAGTTCGGGCAGACCGAAAGGCTGATCCTCCTCAATCAACAGTCCGGAGCGTGACCATGCAGCACCCGCAGTAAGTAACGGTGCCAGTGATCGGCCCTGCGCACGCGGCAGCGGTGGAGCTGAAGTCAAATCCAGAAGAGTGGGAGCTATGTCGGCGCTGCTGATCAGTTCCTCCCGCACCTGACCTTGTACTCCAGGTATGTGGACTACCAATGGAACGCGGATAACTCCTCGATAGTGGGTGAAGTGCTTCAGCATCAATCCGTGATCACCGAAAACGTCTCCGTGATCTGCAGTAAAGACGACAATCGTATCCTCTCGCAGCCCCAATGAGTCGATCGCTTGGACGATTCGACCCACGGAGTGATCAATGAATTCAATACTGCCGAGTTCAGCGGCCAGTGCCGCGCGGAATTGCTCTTCATTAGGTGCCCAGGTCATGGTGGGATCACTATTCGGAACACCACGATTTTCGATGATGGCTTTGATGTATTCCGGAGATTCACTGTGGTCGTCAAAGAATGAACCGGGCAAGGGCATTTCGGATGGGACGTGGCGGTGGAAGTATTCGCGAGGAGGCGCGAAGGGATGATGGGGATCGGGAAAAGAGACGTACAGGCAGAATGGATCTTTGGATCGGGCGTACCGCTCCAGCCGGCTGATCGCTTCATCGGTTACGTAAGTGGTGGGGTGCAAGGCCTCGGGCACCGCAGATTCGTAGACCTGGCGCCACACGGCTGACACTTCCTTGGACGCATTGACACCCGCCTGGGTCATCGGATCCAAGCCTCGCTCACGAGCCCACTGCAGATAGTTGCCAGAGATCTGGTCTCCGTGACCGATCGTGAGAGCTACATCATCAAATCCGTAATAGTCCGATGGAAGTGTCACGACTCCTCGTGCATGACGTTCATAGTCTTCCCACGAAACGAAATCTTCACCGAAGGTCGCTGTTGCTCGCGCCCAGAGATCTGGCATCGCTTCTTGTATCTCCTGCTGCTGAAATTCCTCAAACGGCCAACCCATGGGTTGCAAGTGCAACTTGCCTACAGCGGCCGTGGTCCAGCCACGCGTGCGCAGGTTGCGAACGAAAGTCTCAGCCTGCCAGTCGAGTGGAAGGCCGTTCGTTCGCAGACCGTGCGCCGACGGCCACCGCCCGGTCATGATGGTTGCCCGGTTGGGCATACACACCGGGTTCGCGACGAATGCACGACGCATGACGGCCGATTGCGACGCCAGTTCATCGATGTTCGGCGTGCGAACCGGAACTATCCCTTCGAATCCGAGATGATCGGCGCGAAGCTGATCGGCAATGATGACGACGACATTCATGGTCCGAGCCTCCGCTCAGCAATTTCACCGAAAACGACCTTTCCACCTATCGCCGTTGCCTGGACTGGAATTTTGGGCAACGCCCAAGGATCGGACCAATCGACTTTGTCGGCCATGATGATGAAGTCCGCCACCTGACCAATGTTCAGACTCCCCCGCCAAGACTCGGCACCACTTTGCCAAGCCGCATTGCGCGTGAGGCTCGCGATCGCCTCACTGGCAGTCAAGGTCTCCGCATCGGTCCGTTGCGGATCATCGCGCCAGGACCGCGTCATGGCGGCGGCGACCATGACACGCCAATCCGGCGATTCCACAGGCGCATCCGACGATGAGCAGACGTTCACACCGACATCCCACGCGGTCCGAAGCCGCTGTCTGCTGTTGTTTCTGCTTTCCCCCACGATCGAGGAGACGCGCCCACCCACCGACCATCGAATGCTGGGATTCGCATTTAAGGTTACGCCGAGCTCACTCATTCGGTGCAAGTCTTCATCGACAACGAAGTCTCCGTGAATCACGTAGTGCCGCAGCGAACTATCGAATGACTTCACTTGGGCTATGCCGTCGACCACGGTCGAGATTGCGCGATCGCCGATTGTATGGAGTCCGATCTGCCACCCACGCGACGCTCCTTCGACGAGGATCTTGTGCAGTTCGGCTATCCGCTCTTCGTCTGTTCCGCCAGCCACCTGCAGATGCCCATGGGTGCAATCGTCGTATGGATCGACCATCCAGGCAGTCCGGCTTCGAGGGATTCCGTCGGCGAAGACTTTCAGTTGGCTGATGCCCAAGTGACCCCCCACCGGCATGGGTTGAGGAGGCCCGAAGGCGTCCAAGCCGGTTGCCACATCTTGGGCGGTGGTGCCACCAAGGCCGCCGTACAAGAGCATGACGTCGACGCGCAGGTGCAAGCGTCCTTCATCCACCAGATCCCGGTACGCCTGCACGACTTCCAGATCACCCGTCCCGTCCAGGATCGTGTCTGCTCCGGGACCCAGCCCAGGGTTTGTGAAGGCAACCACACCTTGACTCAGGAGACTCTCCTGAGCCGCGAGAATTGCATCCCGTTTGGCGGCACGACCCAAGGGTGAGATAACCGAGGTCACTCGAGCAACCGCCGCTTCGTAAAGCAGCCCCGTCGGTACACCATCTTCCGATCGAATGAAACGCCCGCCCAGGGGGTCAGGAACCCCTGATCCGGTGATTCCAGCGAGCTCTAAAGCCTTCGAATTGCATAGAGCCTGATGTCCGGTCACGTTGGCCAAGATCACCGGGACGTTAGGGCATACATCATCGATATCGCGCGCGGTGACCGTGCCATTGGGACCCGAACCGCGCAAGACCGTGTCATCCCAACCGATGCCCCGGATCCAACCGGTCTCCTCCACCTGTGCTCGGGCTATGACTGACCGCAGAGCAGCGATATCGGGCGCGGTTCGGACCGAAACATCCACCGCAGTCAAGGAGCGACCGAATTCGTAGCCATGCAGGTGGGAGTCCTCGATGCCGGGAAGGAGTGTCCTTCCGCCGCAGTCCACGATGTCACGCGCATCGACCGCCGAAGGGTCAGTCCATTGCACGGCTACCTTGCCTTGAGATATCCCAATTGCCTTCAAATCGGGGTTCCATGGTGAGCAATCAATATTCGTCAAGGCCAACTCGACTTCACCCATGCCAGCGAACCATACTCACTGATAGAACCATGATGACGAACAAGACTCAGATCCCGATCAAGGTTCGAAGGTGTCGAGGAGCAGGAGAACCGTGGGACAGCATCAGGTCGTGGATCCGACGATCGCTCCACTCCGGATGGAGGACTCGTAGATCGTCGGCGATGGATGTGACCGCGCGATAGCCGACGAAATACGTCGGCAACTGCCCGGCAGTAAGAAGAGCCCGGCGCCACTTGCCTATCGCTTCGCCCTCTTCCTGGAACCCGCGGAAAGTCATCAGGCGCAGACCCTCCTCCTCGGTCATCTCCATGGAATGGACTCGAATATCGAGGATGGCGTTGATCGCCATCCGTGCCTGCATTTTCAATTGCTGCAATCGAATCGCCAAGGCCGATCGCCGTGACTCCGCCGGGGCGTAACCCCGATCGAGCATCAACTCCTCCGCGTATACGGCCCACCCCTCGACGAAGACACCGCTGAAGCCGAAACGCCGTACCCGGGTGGGAGTCTCCAGCGAAGCGGCGTGGGCCAACTGCAGCACATGGCCGGGCATCGCTTCATGGATGGTGAGGTCGTGCAGCAGCGTTCCGTTGTATTCGCGGTAGAACGACGAGACACGATCGGCATCCCAGTCCCCGGGAGTAGGCGATACCGCAACGTAGGTTGGAACAGAGGCTGATTCGAGGGGGCCGGGCGCATCGCAATAGGCAACCGCTACCCCACGATGGATCTCCGGCATCTCGATCACCTGGGTGACCACGTCGGGTATTGAGACGAGATCTCGATCGCGAACGAAGTCCGTACTGCGGATCAATGCTTGCTCGACCAGTTCGAGCACGGTTGCGTTGGTCACGGGAGCTTCCTGCGCTATCGACTCCAACGCGCGGCGTATGACCTTCTCTGCATGCACCGATTCATTGAGGTACTCGGCGGCTACCTCACGCATCTGCTCGGTTGCCAGATCGAGATGCTTCTCCGCGTCACGAAGCAGATGGTTGGCATTCGTAGCGTCGTCGAGGGAATGCCAGAGCACACCGGCGTAGGTTCGTTGGTTCAGGCGCGGGCTACGAGTGCTCTCGGGGAGCCGTTCGGTCAGCCAAGCGATGTGTTCATCGACAGCGGCGAGCGCTGCCTCGACCGAATCAGGGACCGGACTACCGCGCTCTTCACAGCTTGCGCCGATGACGCCGGCGATCATCTGCCTCGTCCCACCGAGTTGCCCGATCGCCGTCTCCACATGGATGGCTGGCATCGAGGTGAGCGTGTTGCGTGCCCGGTGGAGGAACTCCGGAATTGCAGATAGCCGCCCATCGATGCTGGCCAGTCGCTCCTGCCAGGGGGCGAAGTCGCGGGAGAGCAGTAGGTGCAGCGCGGTACCGGGATTCCACACCATCGGATTCCATTCGGCCGCCCGTAACTCCTCGATGTCGAAAGCCTCACGTTGCAGTCGGGCACGCAAGATCTCCAGATCGACCAGGTCGACAATCTTCAATTCGACATCGTCGACGGCATCGATGGCGGTCAGCTGCTCATCGATGACCCGGGCCCGGTCATCCTGGGCGGACGTTGAGTAATCGGGCAAGAGCGCATCGAAGCGGTGGTCACCGAGCCAGGTCGCGGCCACCGGATCCGCCTGCAGTGCAGCGTCCACGCACTCCTCGGCCAGGTGACGGAAATCTTGCGTCGCCTGGTTCACGAGTCCTGCTCCACAGCGCGGATAGCTTCGATGCGACGCCGAACTGCCTGCCGAAGGGCGCCTTCGGCATCCCAGTCGCGTTCGCGGGCACCGTACGCCATGGCGAGGAGCAATTCCCCGAGTTGCTGCTCGCTGGTTATCCTCGACAGGATCGATTCGGCGTCCGCGGTTGCCTGCGGTGGCGTGAGGTCGACCACGCTCGCGCTTCGGGCATGGACCTTTGCCGCGCGTAAAAGTGCCGGCAGGTGCTCGGGTATCCCGTCGGTCACCGATGAACGGCCCTTCTCCTGCGCTTTCAGGGTGTGCCAGTTGGCTTCGACTTGTTCGGCGGTACGGGCATCGGCGTCGGCGAACACATGCGGGTGTCGTCGGATCAACTTGTCGACGATCCCTCGCGCAACGTCGTCGATATCCCAGCCTTCGTCCTCCTGTGCGATACGGGCGTGGAAGACCACCTGCAGGAGCAGGTCTCCGAGTTCTTCACGCAGACCCGGGTCGTCATTCGCTTCGATGGCCTCGACAGTCTCATAGGCCTCTTCGACGAGATACTCGACGAGGCTCTCGTGGGTCTGCCGTGCATCCCACGGACAACCACCCGGGGATCGCAACCGATCCATCACCGCAACCAACTCCAACACGGCCCTTCCAGGCACGGCTGGCGAATCGGGTACGTCGGTCACGTCGGTTCGATCGATTTCCAGAGCGCGCTAGGACAGGCGTCCGGGAATCGACAGATCGTTGGGGATCGCGGCGATGGACACGTTCATCGGATCCCAGGTGCCGTAGCGCGGGCTCACGGAGGTGCCGACTTCCTCGCTGAACTCCGCTACCGCAATCACCACGGCGGTGGACTGGGCTTCGGGGCTGCCCATCGGTTCGAGGGCGAGGCCCAACTTCTGCGCAAGGAGGTTCACTCGAAACAGATCGGGAATGCTTTCCGGAGTGATGTCCTGCTGCAACAGCGCTGCGTCGAAAGCCTGCTGTCCGCCGATCGATTCGACGTACCCGGCGATCGTCGCATCGAGTTCGCCTTGGGTTACGCCCACACCTTCCTGCTGGGCGAACTGTTCGACCAGGCTGGTGGTGATCAATCGGTCCAGGGTGGTGACCACAAGGGCTTCCGAGGCTGAGTCGACCGGACGTCCTTGGGCCCTCAGCACCTGCTCAACCTTCTGGGTCAAGTCGCGCTCGGAGATGCGTTCGGATCCCACGATGGCCGCGGCTCCCGGCGCAGCTGTGCCACAACCGGTGACGAGCAATGCCGCGACCGTCGCCACCGCCGCACGTGTCCACTTGCTGGTGCTCGACATCTGCAGATCTCCCGGGATCGCTCGTTGCGCCAGGGCACGGGTGCCGGGCGCCTGCTACTAGGAACTCGTCTTGGCTGGTGCACCCCGTACTACA
>JBMTHB010000035.1:0-9145 GCA_049435845.1 Candidatus Nanopelagicales bacterium
GTAGCGCGCCAGGTGGACGGTGCCACCCAGAACAACGCGCTCCTCGATCCGTTCGGTCACTGCTTCCAAGACGGCGGACATGACCGCCTGGACCAGGCGTTGGTCTTCGGCATCGAAGGCCTTATCGAGATCTTTGAGTGCATCGGGGACGAAAGCGAAAGGCTTGTCCGCGACCGCAGCATTGAGCCGGGCGCGCAAATCACCCAGCACAACTTCTGCCAGTGGCGCCGAGCACTCGATCACCCGCTGTTCGACGCGACCGGTATCCATGATCACCACGAGCATCAAGCGGGTTTCGCTGACCGCGATGAGTTCGACGTGACGCACACTGCTGCGCTGCAGGGACGGGTACTGCACCAGCGCTACCTGCTGCGTGAGTTGGGCCAGTAGGCGCACGGTGCGACCCATGACGTCGTCGAGATCGACGGCATCACCCAGGAAGCGTTCGATGGCCTTGCGCTCGCCTGCGCTCATCGGCTTGACGTCGGAGATCTGATCGACGAACAGCCGGTAGCCGCGGTCGGTGGGGATGCGTCCGGCCGACGTATGCGGGTGGGTGATGTAGCCCTCGTCCTCCAGTGCTGCCATGTCGTTGCGGATGGTGGCCGGGGAGACGCCCAGGTTGTGCCGCTCCACCAGGGCCTTGGATCCCACCGGCTCGTGGGTGGCGACGTAGTCCTCGACGATGGCGCGCAGCACGGCGAGGCGGCGGTCCTCGAGCACGGCACCTCCAAGGGGTCGCGGACAGGCGTTTGCTGGCACTCGATCAGTCAGAGTGCCAAGTCTACGCCGAGTTGCTCGGCCTGCCGAGTGGAGAACGCCGCAGGTGGCTCCGGACCGACCGGGACTTCGATCAGTCCAAGTTCTAGGGCGACTCGATGTCGTCGTAGCGGCCCCAGCCGGCGCGAATTTCCTGCAGGTAGCCGAGGAGTCGTCGTTCGCTTTTCCTAGTATTATGATAGGAATAGTGGTCATGGTTCCCCTCCTGCTGGTGGCGTTGGCCGGCTTCAGTGCGCAGATGGTCGACGGCTCACTCGGTATGGGATACGGGCTCACCTCCGCGACCTTGTTGATCGCGATCGGGCTCAGCCCGGTGATGGCCTCAGCGTCGGTCAACCTCGCCCAGATCGGGACTACCGCGGTGAGCGGGTTCTCCCACGGCAAGCTCGGCAACGTCGACAAGGTGGTGTTCCGGCGCATCGCGATTCCCGGTGCGATCGGGGCCTTCACCGGCGCCCTCGTGCTGGTGCATGTCTCGACGAATCTCGCCCGGCCCTGGGCAAGCTCGCTGCTGTTGCTCTTGGGCATCTACGTACTGTGGCGCTACCTCGCACACCGCCGATCGGTCTTGCGAAAGGGCCGTCCGCGGACGCAGTTCCTGGCCCCCCTTGGTCTTATCGGCGGATTCGTCAACTCCACCGGCGGAGGTGGATGGGGCCCGGTGTCCACACCCGCGCTGCTAGCCACCGGACGCATGGCACCCAATCGGGTCATCGGCACGGTGAATGCCGCCGAGTTCGTCGTCACTCTCGCTGCTGTCTCCGGTTTCTTCGTCGGGTTGGGCCTGGGGGCTGCAGACCTGCGGATCGTGCTCCCATTGATGCTCGGCGGCATGATCGCCGCTCCCTTTGCGGCGTGGATCGCCAAGCGATTGCCCATGCGGATCATGGGGGTGGCGGTCGGTGGATTGATCATCATCACCAACAGCATCACGCTGCTGCGCGCTTTCGGAGTCGAACAACCCATCGCAAGTGTCACCCTGGCCGTGCTGGGCCTGCTCTGGATCACGACAGTCGCGCTTGTCACGGTGCAACACTTCACCGCGAAGCGCGTTGCCGACGAGTTGGCCGCGATCAGGCAGCCAGAGTCCGTATGACGTAGTCCGCGAGCAGCCGACCTTTCCTCGTCAAGACCAAGGTCTCCCCCTCTCGTCGCTCCACAGATTCGATGAGCCCACGCTTCTGCAAGTCAGCGATGACTTCGTCGGAGCTGGCCACAGTGGTGCGGGCGATGCCCTGCTTCGTGCGCAGCGCGAGCATGAGCGTCTCGAGTTTTCGTTGTTCGAGCGTGAGGCGTTCCTCATCCTGCTGGGGTGACAAGCCGGCGCTGACGCGCCCCGCGTAGGTGTGCGGATGCTTGACGTTCCACCAGCGCCTGCCGTGCAGGTGACTGTGCGCGCCTGGGCCAACACCCCACCAATTCGCGTTGCGCCAATAGGCGATGTTGTGTCGACACTGTCCGTCGGGCTTCGCCCAGTTGCTGACCTCGTACCAATCGAAGCCTGCTTCGGTGAGCCGATCGTCGATGCGCTCGTAGCGGTCGGCGGCGACATCATCGTCGGGTGGTGGGACCTCCCCGCGTTGCACGCGACGAGCCAGAGCGGTCCCGGGCTCGACAATGAGCGAATAGGCCGAAACGTGGTCCACGCCCGCGTCGAGGACTTCGTCGAGGGAACGCTCGAGATCGTCGTCCGTCTCGCCCGGAGTGCCATAAATCAGATCGAGGTTCACGTGTGGGAAGCCTGCCGCGCGTGCTGCTGCGGCTGCCGCGCTGCTGGCCCCAGGGGGGTGGGTGCGTTCGAGCGTGGCGAGCACGTGCGGTGCGCTGCTTTGCATGCCGAAGGAAATGCGAGTGAAGCCTCCGGTCCGTAGTTGCTCGAGCATCTGCGAATCGACCGAGTCCGGGTTCGCCTCGGTGGTGACTTCGGCGTCGGGGGCGACGTCGAATTCGTTGCGCACCTCCGTCAGGAGGTGGGTGAGAGCGTCGGCGCCGAGCAGGGTCGGCGTGCCACCTCCGACGAACACTGTGTCCACCCGGTGATCGGCGCCCAGGGTGCGCGCTGCTTGGTGGATCTCTGCGATCAGATGCTCGTGGAAGGTGTCCCGGCGCACGTCGTCTCCGAGCTCCTTGGCGGTATAGGTGTTGAAGTCGCAGTACCCGCATCTGCTGGCACAGAATGGAACGTGCACATATAGCGAAAGTGGTGTCGATGCAGACGGCACGGTCACTTCTTCGCAGCGGTGTCGGATGTGGACAGCGCGGCGATGAATGCCTCCTGGGGCACCTCCACGCGACCGACCATCTTCATCCGCTTCTTGCCTTCCTTCTGCTTCTCGAGCAGCTTGCGTTTACGCGAGACATCGCCGCCGTAGCACTTGGCGAGGACGTCCTTGCGAATGGCCCTGATGGTCTCGCGGGCGATGATCCTGGAACCGATGGCCGCCTGGATCGGCACCTCGAATTGCTGTCGGGGGATCAGCTCCTTCAGCTTCTGCGCCATCGCGACGCCGTAGGAGTACGCCTTGTCCTTGTGCACGATGGAGCTGAAGGCATCTACCGCATCTCCGTGCAACAGGATGTCGACCTTCACCAGATCGGCTTCCTGCTCACCGCTGGTCTCGTAATCGAGTGAGGCGTAACCGCGCGTTCGGGACTTCAATTGGTCGAAGAAGTCGAACACGATCTCGGCGAGCGGGAGCGTGTAGCGCATCTCCACCCGATCCTCGGACAGGTAGTCCATGCCAAGGAGCGTGCCGCGGCGCGCCTGGCAGAGCTCCATGACCGTCCCGACGAACTCACTGGGCAAGATCACTGTCGCCTTCACCACCGGCTCGGTGACCGCCGCGACCTTGCCCTCGGGGAATTCGCTGGGGTTGGTGACCACGAGCTGCTTGCCATCGTCCATCCGCACGCCGTAGATCACGTTGGGCGCGGTGGAGATCAGGTCCAGGTCGAATTCGCGCTCGAGGCGCTCACGCACGATCTCCAAGTGCAGCAAGCCGAGGAAACCGCAGCGGAAGCCGAACCCGAGTGCCACTGAGGTTTCGGGTTCGTACTGCAGCGCGGCATCGTTGAGCTTCAACCGATCGAGGGCATCGCGCAGGACCGGATAGTCCGAACCGTCGATCGGGTAGAGCCCGGAGAAGACCATGGGTTTGGGGTCGCGATATCCGCCGAGAGGTGTGGTCGCGCCCTTCGACGCGGTGGTGATGGTGTCGCCTACCCGCGACTGACGAACGTCCTTTACGCCAGTGATCAGGTAGCCCACCTCCCCGACTCCCAAACCCTGCGCGGGGATCGGCTCCGGTGAGATGACACCGACTTCCAGGAGTTCGTGGACGGCGCCGGTGGACATCATCGAGATTCGATCGCGCGTTCCGATCCGACCGTCGACCACTCGTACGTAGGTGACCACGCCTCGATATGTGTCGTACACCGAGTCGAAGATCATCGCGCGCGCTGGGGCGTTTGCATCACCCGTCGGCGCCGGGATCAACTCCACGATCGCCTGCAGCAGCGCCGGTACACCTTCCCCGGTCTTCGCCGAGACCCTCAAGACGTCCTCGGGGTTACAGCCGATGATGTGCGCGAGCTCCGCGGCGTACTTCTCCGGCTGCGCAGCCGGAAGGTCGATCTTGTTCAGGACCGGGATGACCTGCAGATCGTTTTCCAGGGCCAGGTAGAGGTTCGCGAGCGTCTGCGCCTCGATTCCCTGCGCGGCATCGACCAGCAGCACCGCACCTTCACATGCCGCAAGCGAACGCGACACCTCGTAGGTGAAGTCCACGTGCCCGGGTGTATCGATCAGATTGAGCACGTACCCACGACCGTCACCGCCGGTATAAGGCAGACGCACCGCCTGGGACTTGATGGTGATGCCGCGCTCGCGCTCGATATCCATCCGATCGAGGTATTGCGCCCGCATGGAGCGGTCATCCACGACCCCGGTCATCTGGAGCATCCGATCAGCGAGCGTGGACTTGCCGTGGTCGATGTGAGCGATGATGCAGAAATTGCGAATGGTGGAGGGATCCGTGGCGCCGGGCGCGGCCGCGGGGACCGGCTGACTGCCGATCTGCTGGGTCACGGGCTACCTCGGTCACTCGAGGCCCTCGGGGGGCCACCTGGGGGGTCTCCCCCAGGGTACGGGTAGTCTTATGCGGCTGCAGCGCCCGTAGCTGCGGGCACACGACCAGCAGAGACGAAAGATCGAGGAAGTCCGTGGCGAACATCAAGTCGCAAAAGAAGCGCATCCGTACCAACGAGAAGGCACGGCTGCGCAACAAGGACGTCAAGTCCTCGGTCAAGACCGCCGTTCGTAAGTTCCGTGAGGCTGCGGACGCCGGCGATGCCGCTGCTGCCGCAGCCTTGGCTCGCGAGGCGACTCGTGCACTGGATAAGGCCGCAAGCAAGGGCGTCATCCACAAGAACCAAGCTGCGAATCGCAAGTCGTCCATCAGCAAGCGCGCTGCTGCCTTGTAGTTCGGGCGCCTATGCGCCCTTCTTTCGCTGCTCTGCGGTGTCCGTCACCAATTTCTCCAGCAGGTGCAGTTTCTGCTCGACCTCGAGGGCGTGACCTCGCTCCAGTCCACCCTTCATCAGCGCCTCAGCATCCGCCAACTCTACGAGTGAGGCAGCCAACCTGCGCTGATCGGCGCTCCATCTCGACCATTGGCGCTTCAGCGTTCCCACCCGCCAGTGAGGAAGCCCCAGTTCACGCGCCACATCCGCCTCGCTTGCACCTGGTCCCATCCCACCGACTCGGATGATGTCGCGCAGACCCGATGCCATGGCCAGCACACTCATCACCCCCACCGAGGATTCGTTGCCTGTCGCCGCCGCGTGGCGAACCGACTCGAGTGCTTGCGCGGGAAGTCGATCCCACACCGACTCGGCGATCTGCCAACCGGCGACGTCCGCGACTCCGACGAAGTAGGCACGCACGTGGTCCTGCGTGATCGGATCATCGGGGACATCAGCGACCAGTTGGCTCACCGCTGCAAAGAGCATCGGTAGGTCATGGCCGATTGCTTCGTAGAGCGTGGTCACGGCATCTGCAGAAGCACGTCGACGATGCCGAGCGAACTCCTTGCTGATGATCTCGATCGTCCGCTTGCCCTTCTTCACCGCCAGGCACTCGACCTCGTCCGCCCGGGCCCCGCGCAGGGCCTCCAGCAGCTTCTTGCCACCAGCCGTGCCGTCGTGATGCACGACTAGCCACACATGATCCGGTTGATCAGCGAGTACTTCCTGCAGGGCCGGCATGAATGAATCGTCGGCTGACTGCAAGGACTCGATCATGACGATGATGTCTTCACCGAACAGCGTCGGTGCGCAGGCATAGCGCAGATCGTTGGCCGCTTCTTCCACCGAAGCGTCGACGGTGACCTTCTCCGCCGCCGGAGCCTTCGCTCGAATGACGGCAACCGCAGAGGTGACCGCTCGATCGACCAGCGCTTGCTCACCTCCGCGGACGAGGGTGATGCGGGCCGGGTCTCTCATGGTGGCCCCAGCATGGCACGTTCCTAGGCCGTGCGAAGGACTACGGTCCACGCCTCGGGACCCACCCGACCTGCTGTTGGCGATCGATCACGATCGCGACGTCCCCGTGCAGGTCGGTGCGCACGACAGTGGCTCCGCTCTCCTGCCACTGCGCGATGGTGCTGTCCGCCGGGTGCCCGAAGGAGTTGTCCGCGCCGACGCTGACGATCGCCACCTCCGCATCAGCCCAGGAGGCGAAGCGCGGATGCTGGTGCGGTGAGCCGTGATGGGGGATCTTGACGACGTCGAATCCGCCTTGCGGGCACGGCCGTCCCAGCTCAGGTACCACCGTGGTCCGGGTCGTTGCCCACGGATGTCCTCGGTCGAGCAGGCCCCGGGGGCACCATCGAGAAATCGATGTGGTCCCCGCAGAGCCGGTGGCGCATCGAATTCGAAGTCACCCACTGCGGGTGTGGCGTCCGCGAGCACCGACAGCCGATCCGTGACGCGAGGGTGTTTCGACCACATGATGCGACGTTACGTATCCGTCCCAGCGGCGCACCAGATGCGACAAGCGGCTGTGGACAGCGAGCACGCGGAGTGTGGACTGCGCCGAGGGCGCCTCTACTCAGGTACGACGTTGACGAGCTTCGGCGGCCGCACCACGACCGTTCGGATCTTCCGACCTTCCAGCGCGGAGGTCACTGCATCCGAGGCCAGCGCGAGTTCGCGCAGTTCATCCTCACCGATGCCCGGTGCCACCTCGAGGCGTTCCTTGACTTTGCCCGCCACTTGGACCACGCAGGTGACCGAGTCTTCGACCAGGAGCGATTCGTCGACCGTCGGCCACCCCGCTCGAGCGACACTCGGTTTGTGTCCTAGCCGAGCCCACATGTCCTCGGCCGTGTAGGGCGCGACCAGGGACAGCATGATCGCGACGGCCTCGGCTCCCTCGCGCACCGCCGGATCACCGGGTCCGGGGCCGGAGTCGATCGCCTTGCGCAGCACGTTGACCAGTTCCATGAAGCGTGCCACCGCGACGTTGAAGCGGAAGGTCTCGACCGCCAGCGCAGCGTCATGCAGCGCACGGTGGGTGGCTTTACGGACGTTCACATCGCCGGTGCTCGGATCGACGCCGGGCGCGGAGGTGATGTCGCCGGACAGTCGCCAGGCGCGGGCCAGGAACTTCGACGATCCAGCAGGCGACACATCCGCCCAGTCGACATCGTCTTCAGGCGGACCGGCGAAGACCATGGACAAGCGGATGGCATCCACGCCGTGCTCGGTGAGTTCATCCGACAAGCGCACCAAGTTGCCCCGGGACTTGCTCATCGCTGAGCCTTCCATGATCACCATGACCTGATTCAAGAGCCGGGTGAACGGTTCGTTGAAGTCCACCATCCCCATGTCGTGCAGGACTTTGGTGAAGAAGCGGCTGTAGAGCAGATGCAAGATGGCGTGCGTCACGCCGCCGACGTACTGATCGACCGGCAGCCACTCGCGCACCTTGGCCGGATCGAAAGCCGCATTCTCATCGTGCGGATCCACGTAGCGCAGGTAATACCAGGATGAGTCGACGAAGGTGTCCATCGTGTCCGGATCGCGGGTTGCTTCGTTGCCACATCGGGGACACGGCACAGTTGCCCACTCGGTTGCCGCGCCCAGCGGCGATGCCCCTTTGGGTTTCAGATCGAGCCCCTCCGCTGGCGGCAGTACGACCGGCAACTGGTCGTCGGGCACCGGAACCTCCCCGCAATCGGGGCAATGGATGATCGGAATGGGCGTTCCCCAATACCGCTGCCGGGAAATGAGCCAATCGCGCAGCCGGTAGTTCACGGCTTCCTTGCCGGTGCCACGCTCGGCGAGGATCTCGACGATCGCCGCGATCGCGTCTTCCTTGTTGAGACCGTCCAGCGGTCCGGAGTTGACGTGCAATCCGTCGTCTGCAGTCGCGACACCGGTGACCGCTGGATCCTCTCCGGCATCCACGACAACGCGCACCGGCAGATCGAACGCCCGAGCGAAGTCCAAGTCGCGTTGATCGTGCGCTGGGACGGCCATGATCGCGCCCGTACCGTAGTCCGACAGCACGTAGTCCGAAGCCCATACCGGGATGCGTTCACCGTTGACCGGATTGATCGCGTAACGCTGCAGGAAGACTCCACTCTTGGCCCGCGAGCTATCGAGTCGATCCATCTCCGAGGTCTGCTTGACCTTCTCCAAGTACTCGACGAACTCAGCCTCCGCTGCTGTTCCGGCAGCCAGTTCCGATGCGAGATCGGAGTCCGCCGCTACCACGAAGAACGTGGCACCGTAGAGGGTGTCCGGTCGGGTCGTGTATACCGTGACGGGCTCTTCACGACCCTCGATCACGAAATCGACTTCGGCACCGGTGGATCGACCGATCCAGTTGCGCTGCATCAGCAGCACCTTCTCCGGCCACTCGCCTTCCAGTTGCGCCATGTCGTCCAGTAGTCGATCGGCGTAGTCAGTGATCTTCAGATACCACTGAGTGAGTTTCTTCTTCGTGACGTTCGTATCGCAGCGCTCACACTGGCCGGCGACGACCTGCTCGTTGGCGAGCACGGTCTGACACTCAGGGCACCAGTTCACGTTGCTCGCCTTGCGGTAGGCGAGACCGCGCTTATACATCTGCAGGAAGAACCACTGATTCCAGTGGTAGTACTCTGGATCACAGGTGTTCAGCACCCGATCCCAGTCGAAACTGCATGCGTACCGGCGCATCGACGCTTTCTGCTGGGCGATGTTGTCGTAGGTCCAGCGCACCGGATCCTCACCTCGACGAATCGCCGCGTTTTCGGCAGGCAAGCCGAAGGCGTCCCAGCCGATGGGGTGCATGACGTTGAAGCCCCGCTGCACCCAG
>JBMTHB010000036.1:0-8938 GCA_049435845.1 Candidatus Nanopelagicales bacterium
GACCAATGGTCGCCCCCGCCTTCGTCACCTTGCCGTGTGGACTAGTTCTCGAGAAGAGCCAGTCCGCCGGTGTCGATCGAGCCGTCCTGCAGTCCGGCGAGCACCTCTGCCACTGCTGCCTGCACATCGGCGGGAACAGCAGCCTCGGTGTCGTGGTATGGCGCAAGGCCGGTCGGTCCAAAGAAGTTGCCACCGGGGAAGGCGCCGTCGTAGGACAGGAGCACGAGCTCCTCGGTGCCTTCGACGAGTTTCTTCTCGGCCGACGTCAGCAGACACGGGGCCGCTTGCGGCACCGTGAAGTACTGGTCGATGTCCACCCCGATGCAGAACACCGTGGTGCCCGCGCCCGGATCCTTCGCGATCTCGATGAGGCCGCCGTTACCGGTGTTGCCACCGGCGGCGAAGATCACATCCGCGCCCTGATCGAGTTGCTTGCGGGACTCCGCTGCACCCCACTCAGGATCGTTGAACGCATTGTTCGGCTCGTGGTAGACGAGCGTCACTTCGACGTCCGGATTGGCTGCCTGGGCGCCCACCTTGTAGCCCTCACCGAACAACTTGACCGGTGGAACCGTGTCGGTGCCAAGCACTGCGCCGACCTTGCCGGTCTGCGTCATGAGCCCGGCAAGGTAGCCAGCGGCGTAGCCTGCGCGATCCTCATTGAAGACCAGGCCAGTGAGGTTCGGGATGGTCTCGCCCTGGAACTGGTCGACTCCGATGAAGTCGATATCCGGGTACTCAGCTGCAGCCACACCCGTCGCCTCCGCCATCAGGAAGCCGACGGTGACGATGGTGTCGTAGTCGGCCTGGGCGAACTGCCCGATGTTGTTGGCGTAGTCCTTGGGATCGGTGGTCTCGATGTACTTGGCGAAGCCTCCGACCTTCTCGGCAGCCAACTGCGTACCCTCCCAGGCGGCCTGGTTGAAGGACTTGTCATCGACCTTGCCGGTGTCGGTCACCAGACCGATGCAGTAGTTCTCCGGAGCCGCGCAGTTGCTGTCGTCGGTCGTGACGGCCGCGGCCGCCTCTTCCTCGACGACTTCTTCCTCGGCCATCTCCTCGGCTGCCGTCTCCTCGGCGACCGTTTCCTCAGCCGCGGTCTCGGTGGCTGCGTCGCCTCCGGAATCGCTGCTGCAGCCGGCGAGCACCAGTGCGGCGGCGGCGAAACCGGCGACCAATAGCTTGCGATGCATGCACATGCCTTTCTGTCGGTACTTCGACGACATCTGACTCGTGCATCGGATTCCCCGGGCACGGGCGGAGGCGCGAAGGTTCGTGTGGTCGGACACTAATCGGTGGGGGTGCCTGCGCGTGAGGCGGCACAGGATTGACGTTCGGTCGGTATCAACTTGTAATACGCGCCAGTGTCGTGAGTTATCAATGTGGCGAATGTGACGCCTGAATCAGAACGGCGCTCGGGCGCTGGCCGACCATCCGCCATCGACCGGAAGCACTACCCCGTTGATGCCCGACGCCCGTTGATCGAGCAGGAACACCACTGCCGCCGCTACTTCCTCGGCGGTGACAGCTCGGCGCTGCGGTGAGGTGACGCTCCACCATCGATGACCTTCCGGCCAGGCCTCGGCCAGTCCCTCGCGCTCGATCAATCCCGGTGCCACCGCGTTGGCACGCATACCGCGCGGACCCAACTCCAGCGCGAGGGATCGGGTGAACGACTCCATGGCGGCCTTTGCTGCGGCGTAATGGGCGTGATTCGGAAAAGCCGACGACGCCTCCACCGACGAGACATTCACGACGCAACCCCCCGGAACGAGGTGACTGACGACAGCCTCGGTGGTCCGTGTGGCAGCCAGGAACGTCGCCTGCAGCATGTCCTGCCAGTCCCGATCGGTCAGCGCGGAGAGGGCTCGTACTGCCTGATCGGCGCTGTTGTTCACCACCGCGTCGAGGTGACCGAAGTGCTCGACCACATCGGCGACCATGCGGGTTGCATTCGCGGGATCTCCGGCGAGGTCGGCGTGGACGCTCATCGCCTCACCGCCGCGCTCACGGATGTCCGCAACCAGACGCTCCGCTTGCTCCCGGGCGCTGCGGTAGTGGACCGCGACGGACCAGCCATCGTCGGCGCACGCCCGGGCGATCACCGAGCCGAGATAACCCGATGCCCCGGTCACCAGGACGACGCGGCGCGTGGTCATGTCGCGATTCTCATTCGCTCGTCGATCTCCTTGCGAACGTCCTGCCATGCGGACAGATCACTGCTGCGTGTGGCGAGCTCGAATCCACTGAAGGGCGGTGCAAGCACGCATGTGACGAGCGTCCACTCACCCGTAGTGAGCGTTCCCTGCCAGGTACCCGCGGGGACGTTGTAGTGCGGCACCTGACCGGCACCCACATCGGTGCCGAGCATGACTCGTTCATGTGTCCCATCCGGGCGCAGGATGAGCATGTCCGCTGCGTCCCCGGCCACATACGTCCATGCCTCATCCTCCGCGAGTCGATGCAGAGCACTGAAGTCCTGGGGGGTGATGAGTCCGTAGATCGCGTTTGCGTGAGGCGTGCGCCACAGCACGCGGATCCAACATCCCTCACCTTCGAGGTATTCCAAGGCCAGCGAATCGATGACCTGTTGTGCGCTCATGTCGCGAACATCTGTGGCCATCAGCGCGCTCCTTCGACATGCGTTAGGGCTGCGGCCATGACCTCGCGGGCGTCGACCCTCATCGGTCGCTGTTGTGAAACAACTTGCTCCCCAGCGACGAAGACGTCTCGGACGTCGCTACGACCGGCGGCGTAGACCAGCGCAGTACACGGATCATGCAACGGGGTGAGGTGCGGCACGGCAGCGTCGACGACGATCACATCCGCTTCCTTGCCCACCTCCAGGCTTCCGATGCGATCTGCCATGCCGATCGCCCGGGCACCTTCGATAGTTGCGGCTCGCACGATGTCCTGGGCACTGATGGCTGCGGGATCCTGGTGGACCAGCCGAGCGAGGTTCGCCGCAAGGCGCATGACCGCGAACATGTCGAGGTCGTTGCTCGATGAGCAGCCGTCGGTTCCCAGGCCAACGGTGATGCCCTGGTCGCGGTACCCGACGAGATCCATCGCACCACTGGCGAGCTTGAGATTGGAGCCGGGATTGTGGGCGATGGATGCACCACCGGCAGCGATTGCGGCCCGATCGTCGTCGTCCAAGCGCACGCAGTGCGCCAGAGTCGTTCGACCATCCAGCAGGCCTGCTTCCTGCAACAGCGTGGTAGGTCGTGCACCATGAGCGGCGATGGTGTCCGCGTTCTCCTTGTCGTTCTCTGAGTTGTGCGTGTGGATGCGCGCGCCCAACTCCCGGGCTAGGACGTCGAGGTCGGCTAGATGCTGCGGATTGACGATGAGCGGACTGTGCGGCATCAGATAGCGAGGTACGAATGGGCCGCCGATCCCATCGAGGATGGTCGGCCACCGCTTGGTGAGTTCGATCCGTTCGGACCATTCCAGTCCGTCGGGTCCGGGAAAGTCGAAGTACACCGGACCGATCGCATGCCGGAGGCCTACTTCCACCGCGCCCCGATGCGCGGCCTCGGGATGGAAGTACATGTCCAAGGTGGTGGTGGTCCCCCCGAGCAGGGCCTCGAGCGCACCCAACCGTGCCCCGAGGTAGGTGCCTTCCGGCCCCATGATGCGCGCCTCTTCGGCCCAGACCCGCTCCAGGAAGCCCTGCAGGTCGACGTTCTCCGCGATGCCGCGCAGCAATGCCATAGGCAGATGCGTGTGCAGATTGATCATGCCCGGTAGCACGATGCAGTCACGCGCGTCTATCACTCGGTCGGCGGAGATGTCGTCGGGGCTGCCCACCGCTACGATCCGGCCGTCGTCGATCGCCAGACTCGCGTCGTCCAGCACTGTATTGCGATCGTCGCACGTGACCAGGAACCTCGCGTTGACGATCAGGGTCTCGACGTTCATCAGGCGAGCAATCTCGCGGCCTCGGACAGCACGCGCGTCACAGTCGCTGCACCGTCGGCGACCACTGCATAGACATCTTCGATGGTGATCGGTTCCGACCCTTGTCCGGCCGCAGGATTGGCCACGATGCACAAACTCGCGTACGGCAGCCCGCGTTCAACGGCCAAGACCACTTCCGGGACACCCGTCATTCCGACGACGGTCACGCCTGCGGCGGCGGCGAGCCGGATCTCGGCCCTGGTCTCGAACCTCGGTCCTTCATACGCGCCGTATATGCCGGTGTCGATCACCTCGACGCCCAGGTTGTCGGCCGCCTGCTTCCAGGCATGCCGCAAGCGCGGGTGATAGGGCTCTCCCATATCCACGTGCACCACACCCTCGGGAGTAGAGCCGTCGAAGAACGTGATCGGCCGGGACTTGGTGAAGTCGATGAAGTCGTCGACGATCACCAGATCGCCGGCGTTCGTGCCTACGCCACCCACCACGTTCACCGCGAGGATCTCGGTCACACCGAGATCGACCATCGCCTGGATGTTCGCGCGATAGTTGACCATGTGCGGGGGTACCGAGTGGTCGTAGCCATGCCGAGAGATGAACACTGTGCGCCGATCGTGCAACGTGCCGATCCGCGCACGCGTGGGCCCGTAGATGGTCTCGACGGTCACATCCTGCGGATCGTGTAAATCATCGAGGGCGTAGAAGCCGGTTCCGGCGATCACGCCGAGGGCTGCACTGGTCACAGGTGCAGGCTAGCGATGACCCGGCAGGTCCTCCGGGCCGAAGCCATCGGGCAAGAGCACCGACAAGGCAGTGGGTCCACCTGCGCGATCGATCAACAGATCAGGACCACCGTGCTCCCACAGCAGTTGGCGACACCGTCCGCACGGCAAGAGCGGTCCGGGGTTGGGCCCCACACACGCGAATGCCACCAGGCGCGCGCGTCGACCGGGGGGACTTGACTTGACCAGATCGCTCACCAGCCCGCACTCGGCGCACAAGGTCGTTCCGATCGACGCGTTCTCCACGTTGCACCCCGAGACGATGCGCCCGTCGTCGGTCAAGGCGGCTGCGCCCACCGGGTGCCGGGAGTAGGGCGCATAGGCGTGGTCGCGGGCCTGCTCAGCAGCGGCCCGCAGTGCGTCCCAATCGATGTCGGTCATGACCGGACGCTACTGCGGTTGCATCGTTCGCTGGTCGATCCGGGCGAACTCCCTTGCCCTCATCAATCGATTCGGGCGATCTCCTGCCCCTGCTTCGCCGTGCCTTCCTCCTCGACCAGACAGGTGATCACCCCGTCGATGGGCGCTTCGATATCCACCGAGACCTTGTCCACCATGACCTCGGCGATGACCTGACCGGCCTTGACCGTTTCACCGGTTCGCGCGAACCAGGTCGCTACGACGCCTTCGGCCTCCGGGTCGTTCGACATCTGAGGAAACGAGATGCTCTCGCTCACGCAGTGACCTTCGCGATTGCGGCTTTGATCTTGTCGCGGGTGGGCAGTGCCTCGTACTCCAATACCCGTGCGTAGGGCACCGGTACGTCCGGGTAGCACACCCGCTCCACCGGCCTCTTCAGCAAACTCGGGTCCTTGTCGGCGATGGTTGCGACGATCTCGCCGCTCAAGCCGAAGGACTTGTAGTCCTCGTCGACGATCACCAAACGTCCCGTCTTGGCAACCGAGGTGAGGATCGCTTCCCGATCCAGCGGCACGATCGATCGCAGATCGATGACCTCCACGCTGGTGGTGCCCTCGAGTTCCTCAGCGACGTCCAGACAGTGCTGCACGGACATCGAAACGCTCACCACGGTCACATCCGAGCCCTCGTGCGCGATCGCCGCCTTGCCGATAGGAACGGTGTACTCCTCTTCGGGTACCGGTCCGATGGACCGCGGGTTCTTGGCCATCCACGGCAGACCCATAACGCCCTTGTGGAACATGAAGATCACCGGGTTGTCGTCGCGGATCGCCGAGATCATCAATCCCTTGGCGTCATACGGGTTCGATGGCGCCACGACCTTCATGCCCGGCATGTGAGCGAAGGTGGCCCACAGGCATTGGGAATGCTGGGCGGCGTCGGAGTAGCCACCACCCACGGCCGTCATGATCACCATCGGCACCTTCACGGTGCCGCCTGACTCGTAGTGGATCTTGGCCATGTGGTTGTAGATCTGGTCGAAGCAGACACCGAAGAAGTCGACGAACATCAACTCGACAACCGGGCGCATACCTTCCACCGCAGCACCTATCCCGGCGCCGATGAAGCCGGTCTCTGAAATCGGTGTGTCGATGATGCGGGTGGAACCGAACTCCTCGAATAGGCCTCCGGTCGATCCGAAGATGCCGCCATAAGGGCCTACGTCCTCCCCCATCACGAACACCTCGGGGTCGCGACGCATCTCCTGCGCGATCGCTTCGGAGATCGCCTTGGCGGTGGTGACCCGGCGGGTGCCGGCGTCGATCGTTGCTGTCATGGGAATTCCTCTCTAAGTCCGTGTCGAATTAAGCGAAGACGTGGATGTAGGCGTCGCTCGGCTTGGGCTCGGGGCTCGACTTGGCGAATTCGATCGCCTCATCCACCTCCGCTGCCACCTCGGCCTTGATCTGGTCGGCCTGCTCCTGGGTCAAGATGCCCGCGGAGATCAAGCGCTTCTCGTAGGCGGGCAGCGGATCGCGCTCGGTCGCCTCGTTGAGCTCATCACCGCGGTAGGCCTGCGCATCGCCCTCGAAGTGGCCCCACAGTCGGACAGTGTGGATCTCCAACAGCGTCGGACCCCCACCTGCGCGCGCCCGCTCGACTGCGGTCTTGCACGCCTCATAGATGGCTTCGACGTCATTCCCCTCCACACGCTGCGAGGGCATGCCATAGGCGGTGCCGCGAAGTGAGCCGTCCTTGATCGGAGTCGCCGTATCGCGAGCAACCGAGATGGCCCAGTCGTTGTCCTCGATGATGAAGATGACCGGCAACTTCCACATCGACGCGAGGTTCAACGCCTCGTGGAACGCGCCTTGGTTGGCTGCGCCCTCACCTGCGACTGCAACGGCGACGTTGTCCGTCCCGCGACGACTGAACGCCATCGCCTGTCCGACGGCCACCGGCATTCCCTGGCCGATGATGCCCGAGCACGAGAAGTGCTGTTCGGGATCGAACAGGTGCATGTGTCCGCCCTTGCCATGACACAAACCGGTATCTCGTCCGTAGATCTCGGCGGTCATCTTCTTCATGTCGACGCCTTTGGCGAGCGCAAGGTGATGCGGACGATGCGGCCCGGTGATGGCGTCGTCCTTCACCAGATTGGCGCACAGGCCGACCGCTACGGGTTCCTGTCCTGCCGCCAGGTGCATTTCACCGGGAATGAGCCCGGCGCCGATGTCCCACTGCGGGGTCTTATCCGCGTGGTAGTTCGCCTGAAGCGCTGCCTCATATGCCCGGATTCGGGCCATTTGCCGATAGAAATCCACTCGGGTGTCGTTGTCGACCATGACGCTCCTTCTCACTGGACGGACTGCCGTCTGTTGCGCATGCGCCGGGGGCCTGGCCCTTACGAGCACACTTCACAGGCACGACGCCGCACGGCTGACTACCGCCAGTGTGCGCGTCTTCGCGACCGTTGGGAAGGCCGGAAATTTCAAATAGCGGCACACGGACCGGACAAACCCGGCTACCGTCGATCGGTAGGGGAAGACACGAACACCGGACATCCTTTGCGAGGTGGCATGGTCGCCTACGACGGCACGCCGACGCTCATCCAGTCGGTTCAGCGTGCGTTGCGCCTGATCGAAGCGGTGAGCGCCCGCGACGGTCGCGCACACGCTAAGGAACTCGCTCGAGACCTCGACTTGTCCTTATCCACCGCCTACCACCTGCTCCGCACCCTCACCCACGAGGGCTATCTACGACGTCTCGACGATGGAAGCTACGTCCTCGGCCCGAGCTTGACCCAAGTGGCCACGCAAGACCGGCTCGCCTCCACGCTGGCGCGTGCGCGACCGGCGATGCATGGGCTGCGCGACGAATTGCGCGCTCCCGTCTATCTGGCTGTTTACGCAGACGGGGAGATATCGGTCGTCGAGATCGTCGAATCTCCGAAAGCACCATCAATCGACCTGTGGGTAGGCATACATGACTCTGCGCACGCGACTGCTTTGGGTAAGTGCATCCTTGGTGCGCTCACCGAGGAAGATCGCCAAGACTATCTCGCCCGACACCCGCTTCACTCGCTTACACGAAGGACCGTGACCGATTCACGTGTACTGCAGCGCCAAATCGATCACACCGGAGGGATCGCACGTGACGACGAGGAGTACGCGATCGGAATCCACTGCCGAGCAGCGCCGGTCATCACCCCGCAGATAACCGGCGCAGTTGCAGTCGCTCATCGACTCAGCAAGAGCCCGAACCTGACTGACGCGACGATCGACTACGCACTCACGAAGAGCGCGCAGCGAATCCAACGCTCCCTAGCCATTCCACTGTCGGCCTGAACGAAGAAGCTGCGCACCTAGAAAGCATCCTTCGGCTGGTAACTGCCCCAGACATCGCGCAATGCATCGGATACCTCACCGACCGTGGCACGGGCCTTGAGTGCTTCACGCATCGGATACAACAGATTGTCATCTCGAGCGGCCGTCTCCCGGATTACCTGCAGGAGTCGGGCCACCTCCTGGTTGTCACGTTCGGCCTTCAAGGCGGCCAGTCGCGATACCTGTTCGCTCTCGATCGACATATCGACCTTCATGGGGTCGTAGTGCTCATCACCGTCGACCGTGTACTTGTTGACACCGACCACGACGCGTTCACCGCCGTCGATCTCCTGCGCGATCCGATAAGCCGACTTCTCGATCTCGGATTTCTGGAAACCTTCTTCGATACCTGCCACAGCTCCACCCATCGCCTCAATTTGGTCAATGAGTGCCGTCGCAGCAACTTCGATCTCATCTGTCAGGGATTCGACGACGTAGGAGCCGGCGAACGGATCGACGGTTTTCGTGACATCGGTCTCGTAGGCGAGG
>JBMTHB010000037.1:0-8918 GCA_049435845.1 Candidatus Nanopelagicales bacterium
CGGTCGACAGACCGAGCGTCAGCCGCCCGAATAATTTGCGGTGCGCGGTCGCGCTTGGTTACCGTCGAGTCCATGCGGATGTGGCTGGGTATCGCAAGCTTTTCACTCGGGGCCGCGCTCCTGGTCGCCCCGCCCGCAAACGCCGAGGGGGTCACGGTTCCAGTCGAGGTCATCGGATCCTTGGCCAACTTCAGCGCCGACCCCTCAGGAGCGGCGCCTGCCTGGACCACGTGGGCTGCGACAGCGCCCATGCGATACGTACGCAATGGCAGGAATCCCAAGACCCGATCCTCCTGCACCATCGACGCAGCGGGGATCGCGGACTGCAACGACTTCGCCCAGGTCGTCGGACGCGGCAATCGGAACATGGGCATGAAGAAGATTTCAGAGATCATCACTGCCGGTGACCGGCAGTTTTTCCGCGACCCGCCGCTGAAGCGGTGGACCGCAACGCGCACGAGCAGCAACCCGAATCCGTTCACGGGGATAAGTGCTCGCGTGGGTTACAACCCGTGGTTGCCATGGACTGATCAAGCCGCGAATGTCACCACACGGGTTCTGCCGAACGGAACGCTCGAGATCGGTGCAAGCAATCCCTCCCCGGGGGATCAGGAGCCATCACGCACCGTCGCTCGAATCGCGGCCAACGGATTGCAGGCCACCTTGCTGGAATACGACGCACGTGATCGGCTCTCGAACACCACGCGCATCACGCTGACCCAGGTGCCGGCGATCAAGGTTCCGAAAGCGCGCTGACACTAATCTTCGCCTGTGGTGCGGGCGAGTAGGTGGTCGATCCTCGCGATCTTGTCCTTCGCTCTGGCACTCATTTCCCTCGACAACACCATCGTCAACGTGGCGTTACCGAGTCTGCAAGAGGACCTAGGCGCCAGCACTGCGCAACTGCAGTGGGTGGTGGATGCCTACTCGGTGCTGTTCGCAGGAACCTTGTTGTTCGCGGGCAGCCTGGGGGACCGATTCGGTCGCAAACGGATCCTGCTGATCGGACTTGTCATCTTCGCAATGGGCTCGGTGGCCGCGGGTGCCGCGCCTGATGCAGATGTCCTGATCGTCTGTCGGGCGGTGATGGGTATCGGCGGAGCTTTCATCATGCCGTCCACTTTGTCGATCCTCGTCCAAACGTTCACCCTTCCGCGAGAACGCGCACAGGCCATCGGCATCTGGGCGGCGGTTGCCGGTGTGGGAGTGGCCATCGGCCCGATAGTCGGCGGTGCGCTGCTGGAAGCATTCAGCTGGCACGCGGTATTCCTGGTGAATCCGCCACTGGTCGTCGTCGTCATCGTGCTGGCCATGATGTTCATCCCCGAGTCCCTCGATTCCAGCAAGCCGCACCTGGACCTCCGCGGTGCTGCACTCGTCTCCTTGGGCCTCATCGCGCTGGTCACCTTCATCGTCGAAGTTCCCGACGGTGGTGTGACCACCGTGACGGTCCTGGCCGGCATGATCGCGGCCGTCTTGCTGTCTGTATTCGTGTGGTGGGAGAAGCGAGCGCCCCGCCCCTTGCTGCCGATGACGCTGTTCACCGACCGGGTCTTCACCGTGGCGATCGTGATGGTGGGGCTGGTGTACTTCGCCCTGATGGGGGCCTTGTTCTTCCTGCCCCAGTACCTGCAACTCGTGCAAGGACTCACGCCGCTGCAGTCCGGGTTCGGCATGCTCCCGGGTGCCGGCGGTTTGCTGCTGGCTTCCCTGGTCAGCCCGAGATTGGCCGAGCGCTTCGGCACACGTCGCATCGTCGTCATCGGAGTGCTGTTCGTGTCGCTGGGGCTCGCAGCGATGTCCGTGGTGGAACCCATGACGAGCTATCCGTATGTGGGATCGGCGTTGGGCATCACCGGTCTTGGCATGGGTTTGACCCTGCCCCAGGCCACGAATGCCGTTCTATCCCGTGTGCCCCGGGAGAGGTCAGGCATGGGTGCCGCAGTGAACGACGCCGTCACCGAGCTTGGTGGATCGTTCGGAGTCGCCGTCCTCGGGGGAGTGCTCGCCTTCTTCTATCGGGAGCGCATCGACCAGGTCGTCGCCAATGCCGGTGACGCAGCGTCGACGGTCCCGGCACCAGCGCTCGACGCCATCCGTGAGTCCCTGGCATCTGCTGTTGTCCTGATCCAGCAGTTGCCTAGTGCGGTAGCCGCCCCCGCTCGAGCCATCGTGGGGGATGCCTTCGTGGAGGGAATGGGGTGGGCATTGGGGGTCGGATGCCTGGTGACGCTCCTGGGCGCACTGCTTGCCTGGCGGTTCTTCCCGCTACGCATGGAGCGGGTGGAGGAGTAGGCGCTGCCGCGGGCGGTTTCCTCCTGAGGCTGGTCAAGAGCCAGTCGGACGCAGCTGCCAGCACACGACAGCCGCCGCTGCGGCGACGTTGAGGGAGTCGACGCCGCGTTGCATGGGAATACGCAGCGAAGCATCCGCCTGGTCGATGGCATGGGTGGATAGCCCGTCGCCTTCGGTACCCAGAATCAGAGCAATCTTCTCCGGCGGGTCGAAGGAATCGAGATCGACTGCGTCGGTGTGAGGTGTTACGGCTACCACTGTGAATCCATGGTCGCGGAGTATCTGCAGATCGTGGGGAAAGGACTCGAAGCGAGTCCACGGAATATCGAAGACGGTGCCCATCGACACCCGCACGCTTCGTCGATACAGGGGGTCGGCGCAGCGCGGTGACACCAAAACGCCGTCGAAACCAAGGCCCGCCGCGGATCGGATGATCGCACCCACATTGGTGTGGTCGACGATGTCCTCGAGGATGACGATTCGCTTCGCATCGAACAGCACCTGATCCACCGATGGCAGGCGTGGGCGACGCATGAGTGCAAGGGCGCCGCGGTGCACGTGGAAGCCGGTGACCTGTTCGAGAAGTTCGCGATTGGCGACGAATATCGGGACGTCGTCGAGCGCATTCAGTATCGGTGTCATGCGCTCGATCCACTTGTCTTCCATAAGCACCGAGACGGGTCGGTGCCCGGCTGACACTGCACGCTCGATGACCGATGCACTCTCGGCGATGTAGACACCAGTTTGCGGTTCGAGCCTGACTCGAAGGGCCACGTCGGTCAGGTCCCGGTATGCGGTGAGGCGATCGTCGGTGGAGTCTGTGACCTCGATCGTTTGCATGATGACGTCAGTAGTTGATGCGACAGTCGGTCGCGATGACCTCGACCAAGCGATCGAACGACGCTTGATCGAGTGTGCCGTCCTGCAACCACGTCTGCTCCATCAGCAGGGTGTAGCCGGCAGGGTTCGCTCGAAACGCAGTACACACCTCTTGCTTTACGTCCTCCGGCTGCGCGGTCCACAGGGCTTCGGCATCGATCGCATTGGGCTGGCTGCGACCGGGAATGAGGGTGGCGATGCCGGCTCCAGCCAGCCCGACGATGAGCAGCACGACCAATGCGATGGCGAACGGCCTGGATCGGAACAATTGCACGAGCCCACGTTACGTGGGTGACCGGTCCGTGCCTTGAACCTGTCGTACATCGACGTTGCCTTGAGTGGCGGCGAAGATCCGCCGGTCGTACCCGATCCGGAGCCGACCAATCCGCCCGCGCCGCCGGGAACCGACACCGGGGGCAGCACTCCGCCTGGATCCTCGAGTCCTACGGATGGCACTCCCGCAGTTCCGGGGGGTGCGAATCCTGACGCCGGTCAACCCGGTGCGGGAGTCCCGGTGGGGATCGCGAGTCCGGTGCAGGCCCAACTGCGCATCCGTCAGCGTGCGCAGCTCACGGCTCCGGCGAGCAGCAAGCAAAGGGTTCGCACGCGCTTGGTGCTCACCCAGGAGCCGGTCTTCACCGACCAAGGGGTGACCGTGCGCTGGCGGGTGACGAAGCGTTCGGAGGACAACTGCACGATCCGCAATCGGAGCGGCAAAGTGTCGGTGAAATTCACCAAGCCCGGTCGATGCACGGTAGTCGCGTGGGCGCCGTCCCCGGATCCCATGATGTACGCACCGTTCAATGAGAAGAGGATCTACAAGGAACGAAGGACCCTGTAGTTCACGGAGTGATGCATCACCTGGGCGGTGGCCTGACCTCAGGTCACCGCCCAGGTGTTGTCAAGGAGCGCTCGTCACCCGCACTGATGTGCCATCAGCAGAGTCCAGACGAATCGCCGCGGACGCGGACCCGTCGTCGGGAATGGACACCTCGCCCGACGCGATCGCTGCGGTGTAGACCGTGAAGTCGGCATCGTTTTGTTGACTGTAGGCATCCGAGAACACCTGTATGGCGCGGTCGAAGGCCTCGCCAGAACCCAGGTAGGCGGCAATCGCAACGCTGTCGCCGCTGCGGGCGTGTGCCCTGGCCAAGGCCGCACCACACAGGCTCGCGTAGGTGGCATAGCGGTCCTTGTTCATCTTGAGTGGGTCCGGACTCCACTTCATATCGCGCAATTGCCGGACGTAGTAACTGCGGTCCGGCCCTTCGGTGGAACCCAGGAATGCGTCCGTCGCGGCCTGCATCAGCCGTTGACCGGCCACCACGCGTTGGCCGTGGTGGGTGAATCGCGAGGGAGCCGTGAACTGCTCGAGCACACTGGTCACAGCCTGCTTCAATTGCAGCACCAGAAGATCGTCCTCGTCTCTACCCTGCAACAAGAGCACGAATGCCAGGAGTCCGACACTGCCCACCCCCACCACTTTGTGCCCGGCATCGACGAAGCGATAGCGACCGAGCAGTTCGGCCCGGTCGATCAATAGGCCTGTTCGGTAGGTCTCGAACATTCTGGCGATGACCTCGCGTGACTGCTCATCCGTTGTCAGGGACGTCAGCAAAGGGGGTTCATCCTTAAATCGACGTTGTCCATCGACCACGGCGGTAAGGCTCTTCACCGCGGACCAACGGTCCTTGGCCGTTGCTGACGCCGCGGTCTTCTTCCACGCCTTCTCGCCAGCCTTGGAGCCGGATGCTTGAACCCACTGCTGCAAAAGCGAGGAATCAATGCGGTAGTACCACAGGTCGAGATCGTTCATCGCGGCGAAAGCCCTCATCGATGAGCGATAGGCACTCGCTACCAGTTGCGGAAGAGTAGAGGCGACATCCATCGAATGCCCAGCGGCGGTCGCTGCCACCTGGAAGCTGGTGGCTAGTCGCTGGACGTCCCACTCGAATGGCCCGGGATTGGTCTCGTCGAAGTCATTGAGGTCGAAAACCAACTCCCGATCCGGGCCGGCGAATAGACCCAGGTTCGATAGGTGTGCATCGCCGCACAATTGCACCGTCAGCCCGGTGTTGGGCATCGACCCGAGATCGCTGGCCATGATGGCAGCCGCTCCACGCAGGAAAGCGAACGGATTCGCCGCCATCCGTTCATGGCGCAGCGGCAAGAGGGCCTGGATTCGATCTCTTTCCTGGGCTGCGAGGAGCGATACCGGATCCGGGCGGTCAGGGCGGGGGGAGTAGTTACCTATCGCGGACCGCGGGCGCCGCTGACGGGCTGCCTTGCCTGCTGCCGCCCGCTCGGCGACCGTCGCTGGCCTAGTAGGAAAGAGCGTAGACACGGAGGCAGCGTAGGACGAAACGGTGGTAGATGGCCCTGAATTTTCACCTGCGTATCACGTGCAACATTCGTCCATGTCCTTGGTCACCGGGCATTGCCAATTCCCCGACGCGGGACCTGTGAAGCCACTACTTTTCGTCCTCGTCGGCGCCTCCAAGGCTTCTCGGGGATTCCCTCGTCGACTTCATTCGTCGTGATCTTTGAATCGATTGGAGTCTTAGGTGGCAACAAGGCAGGAAACCCGGGTGAGTAGCTTCGACCGCTGGTTCGAACTGACTGCGCGCGGTTCGAACTACAGCCGGGAGATACGAGGTGGCTTCGTCACCTTCTTCACGATGGCGTACATCGTCGTCCTCAATCCATTGATCATCGGAACAGCCAAGGACGTCAATGGCATGTTCATTGGGAACACCGAAGATGTCGTCAAGTCGATCACCATGGTCGCGGCTGCCACAGCCCTGGTGGCGGGTCTACTCACGATTCTTATGGGAGCGATTCGACGATTCCCGATCGCGATTGCAGCGGTCCTCGGCCTTAACGGCTTTGTCGCCTTCACTCTCGCGCCGCAGATGACGTGGGCGGACGCGATGGGTTTGGTGGTGATCGAAGGAATCGTGATTCTCCTCCTGGTCCTCACCGGCTTCAGATCGGCTGTCTTTACTGCTGTCCCGCAGCAGCTGAAATACGCGATCGGTGTGGGAATAGGTCTCTTCATCGCCATCATCGGTTTGGTGGACGCTGGCATCGTCCGTCCGGGTGTGCCGCTTATCAGTTTCGGCTTCTTCGGCGAATTAAGTGGCTGGCCAATGTTCGTGTTCGTCTTCGGACTTCTCTTGACCATCATCCTGGTTGTCCGCAAAGTTCGCGGCGCGATCCTCATCGGCATCCTTGGCACCACTGTGCTCGCCCTCATCGTGGAGGCTGTCGCGAATGTAGGCCCACGTACGGCAGCCGACGGCAGCGAAGCCAATCCAGTCGGTTGGAGCCTGAATGTGCCGGCTGTTCCCGATCAGATCATCAGCTCACCGGACCTGGGCTTACTCGGACAGTTCAATCTGCTCGGAAGTTGGCAGGCGATCGGTGTGATCGCGACGATCCTTGCGATCTTCTCGCTCATGCTCAGTGACTTCTTCGACACCATGGGTACGGCATTCGGCCTCGCGACGGAGGCCGATCTTCTTGATAAGAAGGGTGAAATACCGCACTTCGAGTCGATCCTGGTTGTGGACTCGGTGGCGGCGATCGCCGGTGGGGCGTCATCCACCTCCAGCAATACCTCCTATATCGAATCAGCATCGGGAATCGGAGAGGGTGCGCGAACGGGAATCGCCTCGCTGGTGACCGGTGCGCTCTTCCTGATTGCGATGTTCTTTTCACCCCTCGTGACCGTTATTCCCCATGAAGCCGCAACACCCGCTTTGGTGGTGGTCGGCTTCCTGATGATGACCCAGGTTCGGCACATCGATTTCCTGGACTACCAGATAGGTATCCCGGCATTCCTGACGATCATCTTGATGCCGTTCACCTACTCCATCACGGTCGGCATCGGTGCCGGTTTCGTGAGCTGGGTGATCATCAAGATCTTCACTGGACGGATACGGGAAATCAACTGGTTGATGTGGGTTGTGTCGATCGCCTTCGCGATCTATTTCCTAATCGACCCCATACAACGGGTGCTCGGCGTCGGCTAGCAGGAACAATGCGAGGGCGTTTCCTATCTCAGGCGGGGTAGGGAACGCCTTCGTCGTCGATCAGCACATGGACCGGCACCCCTCGTGATGCGAGTTCGGCCCTGCCGTTGAGGAACGGTAGATCCATCACCACAGCGCAGGACACGACCACGGCTCCCGTGCGACGCACCAGATCGATAGCGGCTTTCGCGGTGCCTCCGGTTGCCAGGACGTCGTCCACGATCACCACTCGATCCGCCGCGGTGAGCGCATCGGTGTGCATCTCCAAGGCGCTGGTGCCGTATTCCAGGGCGTACTCCTCCCGGTGCACCTCGCGTGGAAGCTTGCCGGCCTTGCGCAATGCCACGAAGCCGCAGCCGAGTTCATAGGCCAGTGCCGCACCGAGTGGAAAGCCTCGGGCCTCTATTCCGACGATCATGGTGGGCCGGTCCGGTCCGATCGCCTCGATCCAGGCACGCACCGTGATCGCCAGCGTCTCGGGATTCGAAAGGATGCCGGAGAGATCCTTGAAGGAGATGCCCGGCTGGGGGAAATCCGGCACGCCCACGATCTCGCTCCACAGGCGCGCCACGTCCTCAGCCACGGCTCGAACGCTAGCGCGCGGAGCCACTCTACGATGACGCCCGACTGAAGGAGACCTATGCCCGGCCTCGGGACCGTGATCAACGTCGCTGCGATCCTCATCGGATCGACTAGCGGCGTGCTCATCGGCCATCGATTCCCCGAGCGAACCCGGGTGAGCGTCACCGACGCCCTCGGTCTGGTGGTACTCGTGGTGGGTGCTCTTAACCTCTTCGCGCTCGCGGACTCCGACTATCGCGACGCGGTCACCGAAGCGGGCACCTTGCTGGTGGTCCTCTTCTCCATTCTCATCGGAGGCATCATCGGGTCGCTGCTGCGCATCGAATACCGGCTCGAACTATTCGGCGGTTGGCTGCAGCGACGATTCACTCGGGGAGACGAGCCGCGGTCGCGGTTCATCGAGGGGTTCGTCACAGCATCGCTGGTCTTCTGCATAGGACCGCTGGCCATTTTGGGATCACTGAGCGATGGACTCGGGCAAGGAATCGACCAACTCGCATTGAAGTCCGTGCTCGACGGTTTCGCGTCATTGGCCTTCGCTGCCACGTTCGGGTGGGGTGTTGCTGCTTCGGTGATCTCCGTGGGTGTCTTCCAGGGCGTGATCACGATCATCGGATTCTTCGCCGGCTCGGTACTGCCGGCAGCCCTGATCGCCTCGATCACTGCTACGGGCGGTGTGCTGCTCCTGGGCGTGGGCATCCGGATGCTCAACATCAAGTCGATCGCCGTAGGCGATCTGCTCCCCGCCCTGCTCGTTGCCCCGATCCTTACGGCGGCCGTGGCCACGTTCTTGTCCTGACCGTCCTTGACACGTCAATGTGTCTAGTACTGGACAAATGTAGGTGTCTATGTCTAGACTAGTACAGGACATTGCGAGTTATCGAGGAGGTCCCCATGAAGGTCCACTTCCCTTCCTTCGGAAAGCGTCATGTCGTTGTGGCTACTCGCCCCACGGCTGCGCACCAGATCGAGTCGGATTTTCGTACGGCCATTTGCCGTTTCGTCTTGGAATGCTCGTGCGGGGCGCATCACGACACCCCGTTCATCGACGAGGCTTTGGAATGGCGTGAACTGCACGCCCGTCTAGCGCCACTCGCCGATCAACTCCCCGCCTAGTCATGGCCAAAG
>JBMTHB010000038.1:0-8915 GCA_049435845.1 Candidatus Nanopelagicales bacterium
CCCCCACTGCTATTCGAATGTGTTACCGGGCCAATACGCGACCGGGTAATTTGGCGATCCCGTTCACGAAGTTGGACCGGGTGCGAACCGCGGGGCCGGTGGCCTCGAAGCGGATGCCGGTGTTCACGATCTCCTCGAGCAGCACCCTGACCTCGATTCGTGCGAGCGGCGCTCCCAAGCAATGGTGCGGCCCCTTTGCGCCGAACGAGACCTGTGGCGGCTTGATCGGCCGGGTGATATCGAAGACGAGCGGGTCGTCGAACTCCCGTTCGTCGAAATTCGCCGACGCGTACCAGATCACGACTTTGTCATCTTCCTTTATCGGTACCCCAGCCAGTTCCGTGTCGCACGTTGTGGTGCGGCGCATATGCAGCACGGGCGTGGCGTACCGGATGATCTCCTCGACGGCTTGTTCCACCAGTTCCGGTTGCTGGTGCAGGAGTTCGAGTTGTTCGGGGTTGTCCATGAATGCCCGGATACCGTTGCTGATCGCGGTGCGAGTGGTTTCGTTCCCCGCGAACACCAGGACATGGAACATGTTGCGGTAATCCGAAGTGCTGAGTCGGTCACCATCCACCTCGGTGTGTACCAAGGTGGTAACCAGGTCCTCCTTGGGATCCTTGCGTCGCTCCTCGCCGAGCTGGGCACCGTATTCGAAGAGAGCATGTGAGGCAGGCGAGCTGAACGGCAACAACTCCAAGGGTGTGGTGTTGCCGTAAGCGTCATCAGGCAGTCCAGTGGAGTCGATTAGTTCGTCGGACAGTTGCACCATGAACTCGGTGTCCTGCTCGGGGACGCCCAGGATTCCGACGATCACCCGAATGGGCAGCGGCGCCGATATCGCTGTGACGATGTCCACGTCTTGTGCTTCGACGGCGTTGCGCAGCAGAGAACGCGTGATGTCGCGAGTGGTCTCCTCGTAGCTGCGCACTTTGCGCCCGGTAAAAGCTGGGATGCCCAACTTACGCAGGCGCACGTGTTCGGGTGCGTCGGTGTCGATGATGGAGCGTCTAGCGTTCATCTGTTCTTCGGTGAGGTCCGGGAGGTTGGTCATACCGCGCGCACTTGAGTAAGTCTTGGGGTCGCGCGTCACGGTCACCAGGTCGGCGTACCGGGTCACCGCCCAGTACGGCCGACCTTCGTACTCGCGGAGTGCGACCGGCTCGCTATCGCGCATCTGCTTGAAAACTTCATGCGGGATGCCGTCCCGATACGCAGTCGGGTCGGTGATGTCGATCATGCGGTCCTCCGGGGATCGAGCACGAGACGTCCGGAAACGTCGCCCGCTGCGAGGCGATCGAGTGCCTGTTGGGCCGATTGCAGAGGAAGCACCTCCACCGGGGAATTCAACGGATGCGTCCGAGCAAGCTCGACGAGTTCACCGAGCTGCGCGCGTGTGCCCCATACCGAGGTCATGAAGCGCGCCTCGTGGGGCACTGCGCCGAAACCGAAGGGAATGGTCCCGCCATATAGGCCTACCACTACTGCGATGCCCTGTCGCGCCACGTGTTGAGCCATCGCCTCCAGCGTCGCTGCGGCCCCGACGAAGTCGATCACCGCATCGAACGTGCCTTCGAGGTCGACTGAATCGCACACCTCGTCGGCGCCCATTCGGAGTGCGACGTCGCGTTTGCCTGCTGATGAATCGACCACTGTCACGGACGCATCGGATCGGATCTTGAGGAATTGGATCCCGAATTGCCCCAGGCCGCCGGCTCCGAGGACTAAAGCTCGCGGTTTCGCGATGCTGGCGAGCCGATCCAGCGTGTGGTCGACCGCCCGATATGCGGTCAATCCTCCGCAGGCCAGTGGGGCGGTGCGGTAGGGATCCAGATCCCCGATCGGAACCAGGTATGCGTCGTCGGGAATTGCCATCTTCTCCGCGTACCCGCCGTCGCGGAACAGTCCAGCCTCGGTCGCATTCGGGCAGATCATCTCCTGGCCCGAGGAGCAGGCCCAGCACTCCGGTTGCCGGCAGCCCCAGCAGGCGTAGACCAGCACGGGTCCAAGGTCCGGATGCTGCCCCACGACCTCGTGCCCCAAGATGATCGGCAGGTTGGTCGGGTAATCGCCGGCGGCCGCGTGAAGGTCCGAGTGGCAGATCCCGCAGGCGACCACGTCGATCACCGACCCAGGGCTCGAGGCCTGGGGGTCGGGCAATTCTTGGGCCTCGACGGGATGGCCGGGTTGGCGAAGGACCATAGCGCGCACGCGGGCTCCTTACCTCGCAGAAAACGGGCGACGGAGGGGGCCGACGCACTAGATTTATCAAGTATCCAAAAGTACGGCCGGTGAAGCAAGGGAGTTCGGAAATGGCCGAGGCGAAACAGGGATCCACCTCGTGGAAGGACGTCGCACGGTTGTGCGAGGAGAACGACGTCCACACCGTCGAGTGCATGTTCGTCGACACCTGGGGAGTCCCGCGGGGCAAGCGCATTCCGGTGCGGCAGTTCCTGCGAGGTTCCGGGTTCGCCATCGCTAACGTCGTCTACACCTGGGATCCAACCTGCTTCATTTTCGGCACGCCCTGGGTCGATGAGACCGACGGCTTCCCTGACATGCACGCCGTCCCCGATCTCGATTCATTCCGCATCGCCGGGTGGACCGACGGTGTTGCCGTGGTCATGTGCGACACCTATCACCCGGAGTCCGATCGCGTAATCGAGATGGATGCCCGCGGGATGCTCAAGCGTCAGATCGCACGGCTTGCGGATCTGGGATACGGCATTGATGCTGCCACCGAATTGGAATGCCACTTCTACACCGAGGATTGGCAGCCGCTATACGACGACATCAACTGCTACTCGATCCTGCGTGGTGCCGAGATGGAGCCGTTCATGCTCGATATCCGAGAATCGTTGCGCAAGACGGGCATCGAGGTCGAGGCGAGCAATGTCGAGTACGGACCCGGCCAAACCGAGATCAACTTGCGCTACGGACCGCTCATGGAGATGGCCGATGCGACGGTGCTGTTCAAGTACATCGTCCGACTGGTCGCCAAGCGCCACGGCATCAACGCCACATTCATGGCCAAGCCGTTCCTGCTGGAGGCCGGCAACGGCATGCACGTGCATCAATCCTTGACCAAGAACGGCACGAACGTCTTCGCGGATTCGGATGAGGATTCCATCCTCGGCAACTCGGTGATGCGCAAGTACCTCAGTGGCTTGCTCGATCACCATAAGGAGCTGCAATTGGTCATGACGCCGACCATCAGCGGCTACAAGCGTGTGGAGGATTACTCGTTCTCGCCGACCCAGGTCACCTGGGGTCTGGACCACCGTCTGGTGGGAGTGCGCTCGATCGTGGGCGCTGGTGCGGCGAATCGACTCGAGGTCCGGTGGGCTGCAGCCGATGCCAATCCCTACCTCGTGCTCGCCGGATGTGTTGCCGCAGGAATCGATGGACTCCAGGGTGAAGGGACCTTGATGCCGCAGGTCACCGGCGATCCACACGTCGATGATCGCTGGGAACGGTTGCCCTCGGATATCACCGGCGCCATCGACAATTTCGATACGCCCTTCACAAGGAGTGTCTTTGGCGACACGTTCGTCGAGAACTTCGTGATCATGCAGCGCCGGGAAGCCGAGGAATTCGCGACCAAGGCCGACAAACCCGAAGGACGCGTGAGCGATTGGGAGATCGCCCGCTATCGGGCTACTTTGTGACGATGCGGGTCCTGCTCATCAGCCATGAACCCCAGGCTGCACCCGGTCGTATCGGGCGCCTGCTCGCCGACCGCGGTGTGCAGACCGATCTGCACGTGGTGTTGGCGGATCCGCAATCCCCCAACACCGATTTCCCCGACCCCGAGGCCTACGACGCCGTCATCGCCTTCGGATCCTTCGCCAACGCACATGACCCCAAGGCCCGTGGCTGGGTCGAGCCGGAGGTCGAGTACATCCGCGATCTGTCCACCAGCGGAACTCCCTACCTGGGGGTGTGTTTCGGTGGCCAGCTACTCGCCGAAGCCCTCGGCGGGCAAGTAGTGCCCGCGGGCCCGGAGGCCAGTGAGATCGGTTTGGTGAACTTCACCGATCATCATGTGGAAGGCGTCGTTCCCGAAGGTCCGTGGTTCACCTGGCATGAAGATCACATCGAACTGCCGTCCGGGGTGGATGTGCTGGCGCGCAATGACAACGCGATCCAGCTATTCCGCAAGGGCTCATCGGTCGGTACCCAGTTCCACCCCGAGGCCGACGTGGAACTGGTGGGCATGTGGGCCGACGTCGGAGCCGACCACATCCCCGGACATACGTCGGGACCGGAGATACTTGCCGATCTCTTCGCTAACGAGAAAGCATTGGACGACAACTGCCGCGCACTGATCGACTGGTTCATGAGCGAGGTGATGGAGGGGGCATGACCACGAGTAGCGCCCCACTCGCCGGAATCGTCGTCGTCGCGCTAGAGCAGGCGATCTCCGCACCGTTCGCCAGCCGTCATCTCGCCGATCTCGGTGCCACCGTCATCAAGGTGGAACGACGCGAAGGCGACTTCGCACGCCACTACGACAGCATCGTGAAGGGCAACTCCGCATTCTTCGTTTGGGCCAATCGCGGTAAACAGTCCGTGGCCGTCGACCTGACATCGGATAAGGATCGGGTGCTGCTCGAGGAGTTGATCGCTGGAGCCGACGTCTTCATGCACAACATCTCTGAGGAGGCAGCGCGCCGTCGCGGGCTGACCGCCGAGGAATTGCACGCGCGCTATCCGCACCTGATCGCCTGTGAGATCTCCGGCTATGGACCGAGCGGCCCGCGCGCGGGGGATAAGGCCTACGACCTGGCGATCCAGGCTGAGGCCGGGGTCTTCTCCGTCAATGGTGGCGCCGAGATGAGCAAGACCGGCTTCTCGGTTGCGGATATCTCTTCAGCGATGTACGCGTTCTCCTCGATCCTGGCCGCGTTGGTGCGCCGTGAGCGAACAGGTGAAGGCGCGGCGATCGTGGTGTCGATGCTCGACGGTCTGGCGGAGTGGATGTCCGCGCCGATGTATGCCGCGGTGTACGGCACGGGTCAGGCCCCGCGTACCGGACGGCGCCATCATGCGATCGCCCCATACGGCACGTTCCCGCTCTCGGACGGTCGGACCGTGCTCATCGCGGTGCAAAGCGATGGCGAGTGGCGTGCGATGGCCGAGCATCTATTGGGACGTCCGGAACTTGGTACGGACGAGCGCTTCGACACCAATCCGCATCGGCTCAGCAACGTGGACGATCTCGAACAGATCATCGTGGATGTGACGTCGTCCATCCCCGCCGATGAGTGCCTGGCGCGCCTTGCTGCCGGCCGAACCGCGTTCGCGTGGGTGAACGATCTACCGGGGGTGTGGCAGCATGAGCAACTTCGCGCACGAGGTCGTTTCCACGAAGTGGAAACAGAGCACGGACCCGTGGAGCTACTTGATCCACCGTTCTCGATCAGTGGTGTGCCCACACCACTAGGCCGGATTCCTGCCATCGACGAACACGAGACTGCAACCGTGGATCAGGTGCGCAATCGTGGGCGCGAGCGACTCGCTTCTCAGTAGGACTTCGGCAGGCCGAGTACGTGCTGCCCGAGATAGGCGAGCACTAGATTGTTGTTGATCGGCGCTGTCTGGTAGAGCCTGGTTTCACGGAATTTGCGTTCGATGTCGTACTCGGTGGCGAAACCGAACCCGCCGTGCGCATCCATGGCGGCATTCGCCGCCGCCCAGGAAGCCTCTGATGCCAACAACTTGGCCATGTTGGCTTGCGCGGCGCAGTTCTCTCCTGCGTCATAACGAGCTGCAGCGTCGAATCGAACGAGGTCGGCCGCACTGAGTTGCGCGTACGCCTTGGCCAGCGGGAATTGCACTCCCTGGTTGGCGCCGATCGGTCGCCCGAATACCTCGCGCTGGTTGGCGTAGGCCACACCTCGCTCCAGCAGAAAGCGTCCATCACCTATGCACTCGGCGGCGATCAGGATCCGCTCTGCGTTCATGCCATCGAGTATGTAGCGGAAGCCCTTGCCCGCCTCGCCGATCAGTGAGTCCTCAGGAATCACCACGCCGTCGAAGAACACCTCGGTGGTGTTGTGATTGATCATCGTCGGAATCGGCTTGATCGTGAGACCGGTTAGGTCCCGGATATCGAAGAGGAAGACCGAGAGCCCCTCGGTCGGTTTCGCGCACTCATCGATCGGTGTGGTCCGGGCAAGCAACAGCATCAAGTCCGAATACAGCGCGCGTGAAGTCCAGATCTTCTGTCCGTCGATTCGCCAGCCATCGGGCACCTTGGTCGCCTTGGTTCGAATGCGCGTCGTCTCGGACCCGGCGCCCGGTTCGGTCACGCCGAATGCCTGGAGACGCAATTCCCCCGAGGCGATGCGCGGCAGGTAGAGCTGCTTCTGCTCCGCGCTGCCGTGCCGCAAGACGGTGCCCATCACGTACATCTGCGCATGGCAGGCGGCGGGATTCCCACCCGAAGCGGCGATCTCTTCCATGATGATGGACGCCTCGGTCAACGACGCTCCACCCCCGCCGTACTCCTCGGGGATCAGTGCTGCCAGGAATCCGGACTCGGTCAACGCATCGACGAATGCACTCGGGTAGGTGTCCGGCTCCAGTCCTCGCCAGTAGGCACCATCGAACGGCGAGCACACTTGGCGCACACCGTCGCGTAGATCGTCATACTCTGAAGAGCCAGCGAGCTTCACAGGGAATTTGTATCATTTATACGAAATCAACCACGAGGGAATCCCTATGTCCGATACCACCTACGCCCCGACCCCCGAGTGGGTGGCCCGGCGCGAGCGGCTCACCTACCCCACGGGCAACCTGATCGACGGCCGCTGGCAGGCCGGCCCGGATCGATTGGTTGTGACCAGCCCGATCGACGGACAACCGGTGGTCGAGGTGGCCGCCGGCAACGCCGCGACCATCGATGCCGCGGTCAGCGCCGCACGCGCGGCGTTTGAGGACGGCCGTTGGTCGAAGCTCGCGCCGATGCAGCGCAAGGAGATCTTGATCCGCTGGGCTGATTTGTGTCACGAACGTCGCGAGGATCTCGCCCTGTTGCACGCCATGGAGATGGGCAAGCCCGCGCGCGAAGCACGCGACGTCGATATGCGTGCTGTGGTTCGCACCATCCGGTGGTTCGGTGAGGCGATCGACAAGATCCTCGATGAGATTCCCAACGTCGCTTCCGACGTCGTCGCCTTGATCCAACGCGAACCCGCGGGAGTCGTGGGCGCTGTTGTGCCGTGGAACTTCCCGCTCACGATGGCGGCCTGGAAACTCGCACCCGCGTTGGCTGCCGGCTGCACGGTCGTGCTCAAGCCCGCCGAGCAATCACCGTTGTCGGCGCTACTGCTTGCCGAGTTGGCGCAAGAGGCCGGGATTCCCGATGGGGTGCTCAACGTGGTCAACGGTCTCGGTCACATCGCAGGACGCGCACTGGGTGAGCACCCCGACGTCGACGTAGTGACCTTCACCGGATCGACTGCGGTCGGACGGAAGTTCCTGGAGTACTCCGCGCAGTCGAATATCAAGCGCGTCTGGCTCGAGCTGGGCGGCAAGGGCGCCAATGTGATCTTCTCCGATGCCGATCTGGACAAGGCGGCGAACACGGCAGCCTGGTCGATCTTCTACAACGCCGGTCAGATGTGCACCGCCGGTTCACGCCTGCTAGTTCACGAAAGCGTCCACGACGAGGTCGTGGCGAAAGTCATGGCGATCGCGGCGAGCATGCAACCGGCGAATCCCCTGGCCGAGGACGCGCCCTTGGGTGCGGTGGTGAGCGCCGAACATCTGGGCAACGTGCACCGCATGCTCGAGGCGGGGATTGGCGAGAGCGGCGAACTGCTCGGTGGCGGCCAGCCGGTGCTCACCGAGTCCGGTGGCAGCTACTACCCCCCGACTGTGGTCGATGGAGTTCGTCCGGATTCCCTATTGGCGCAACAGGAATTATTCGGGCCGGTTTTGGCGATCACAACTTTCTCAGACGAGCGTGAGGCATTGGAATTGGCCAATGGCACGCAGTACGGCCTAGCGTCGGCGGTGTGGACGAACGACCTATCCCGCGCGCATCGCTTCTCGCGTGCCTTGAGGATGGGCGTAGTCTGGGTCAACTGTTATGAAGAGGGAGATCTGACGGTGCCTTTCGGGGGAGTCAAGCAATCGGGCTTCGGGCGAGACAAGAGTTTGCATGCGCTCGACAAATTCCTTGATATCAAGACCACCTGGATGGAATTGACCTAGCCATGGCACCATCAGGAGGACCAGCCTCGCATAAGCGGCGGACAAATCTGGCGGAAGATGCTGCCGTGCACCTCCGTGCGGCGATCATGAGGGGCGACCTGCGACCGGGCCAACGCATTGACCAAGACGCCGTAGCCGAGACTCTGGGCATCAGTCGGCTCCCGGTGCGCGAAGCGCTTATCGGCCTGGCGCAAGAAGGCCTGGTGGACAACCTGCCGCGTAGGGGAGCGTTTGTTGCTCGCTTCAGCAAAGAGGACGTGGTTGACCACTATCAGTTGTTCGGACAGGTGGCCGGCCTTGCCGCCGCCCGTGCGGTCGCTCGCATGACCCCTGATCAAGTCATGGAACTCAAGGACATCAATCAACGCCTGATCACCACGACGGATGTCAGCGAGCAGCAAAAACTGAATCACGAGTTCCACCGCCGGATCACGATCGCGAGTGCAAGTCAGCGCATAATCAGCATGGTCGGATTGTTGTCACGCTCGTTGCCCATGCCCTACGAAAAGTTGCCGCGCGAGTGGTTGGCCGATGCCGATCAACAGCACTCCGATATCATCGATGCTTTCTTACGCCGTGACACGCTCGCTGCACAGCGCTCTATGGAGCAGCACATCGCATCTAGTGGGCGCCATGCGGTGGAGGTATTGGACAAATTGGGTTTCTTCGCTCGGGATGACGAGTCCCACCCA
>JBMTHB010000039.1:0-8905 GCA_049435845.1 Candidatus Nanopelagicales bacterium
CTCTCGAACTCGGCGGCAAGGCCGCGAACATCGTGTTCGAGAGTGAGTCGCTTCTGAGTGCCTGCCACTGCGCGTTGGATCGCCTTGCCCACCTCGGTGGAGCCGGTGAAGGCGACTTTGTTGACGTCGGGGTGTTCGACCAGCATGCGACCGGTTTCGCCAGCGCCGGTGATGATGTTGACCACACCGGGTGGCAGGTCGGCCTGCTGGCAGATGTCAGCAAAGGCCAGTGCAGTGAGAGGCGTGGTTTCCGCGGGCTTGAGGACAACGGTGTTACCGCAGGCGAGCGCCGGCGCGATTTTCCACGCGAGCATCAATAGCGGGAAGTTCCATGGGATCACCTGTGCGGCAACCCCGAGTGACTTCGGGTTGGGTCCGTAGCCGGCGAACTCGAGTTTGTCCGCCCAGCCTGCGTGGTAGAAGAAGTGGGCAGCGACCAGGGGGATATCCACATCACGGGATTCACGTATGGGCTTACCGTTGTCGAGAGTCTCCAGCACCGCCAGTTCGCGCGAGCGCTCCTGGATGATCCGGGCGATCCGGAACAGGTACTTCGCCCGATCCCTGCCGGACATCGTCGACCAGGTCTTGTCGTAGGCCTTGCGGGCGGCCTTGACCGCGGCATCGACATCGGCTTGGCCTGCCTCGGCGACTTCGCTGAGCACTTCCTCGGTAGCGGGATTGATGGTCTTGAAGAACTGTCTGCTCGCTGGTTCCACGAACTTCCCACCAATGAACAGCCCGTAGTGGGAATCGATATCCACCACGGATGTGGATTCCGGTGCAGGTGCGTAGTCGAAAGTCATGTTCCCTGCCTCAGTCAATCGTGACGTAGTCGGGGCCGGAGTAGTGGCCATCGCGCATTCGTTGGCGCTGCTGGAGTAGGTCGTTGAGCAGACTGGAGGCGCCGAATCGAAAGAGATCGGGGTTAAGCCAGTCGCTCCCAACCGTTTCGTTGACAACGACCAGGTAGCGGATGGCGTCCTTGCTCGTCTTGATGCCACCGGCTGCTTTCACGCCGACCTTGGTGCCCGTCTTGCCGGCGAAGTCGCGGACCGCTTCGAGCATGAGCAGTGTGACCGGAAGCGTGGCGGCGGGGGAGACCTTGCCGGTGGAGGTCTTGATGAAATCGGCACCGGCTTCCATCGCGAGCCAACTGGCGCGGCGGACGTTGTCGTAGGTCTTGAGTTCACCTGTTTCCAGGATCACCTTCAAGTGTGCATCGCCGCAGGCTTGTTTGATCGCGACGATCTCGTCGAAGACCTTGGCGTAGTTGCCCGCCAGGAAAGCCCCGCGATCGATCACCATGTCAATCTCGTCGGCGCCATCGGCCACTGCCTGCTTGGTGTCCATGAGCTTGACGTCCAAACTCGCTCGCCCACTGGGAAAGGCGGTGGCGACAGCCGCCACGTGGATGCGGTCCCCGACAGCTTCGCGGGCCGTCGTGACAAGGTCGCCATAGACGCAGACGGCGGCGACGCTCGGACAGCTGTCGTCGGTGGGATCGGGGCGAAGCGCCTTCGCGCACATCGCTCGCACCTTGCCGGGTGTGTCCATGCCCTCGAGAGTGGTGAGATCGACCATGGAGATTGCAGTATCGATCGCCCACACTTTGGACTCGTTCTTGATCGATCGAGTGGCAAGCGCTGCTGCCCGGGCTTCCAACCCCACGGCGTCCACACCCGGAAGTCCGTGAAGGACTCCGTGGAGATTCTCGCTGGATCTGACGCCGCTCATGCGTACGTCACCATCGCCTGCCCGAGGTCCTCATCGACGATCAAGGACGTAATGAGCCCAGCGCGCAAAGCTCCCAGGGTAGGAGGCATCTTGTGGGCACCGTGCGCAACGGCGATCCGCTCGTCCTTGGCGGCGAGTTCGTCCAGGGAAAGCCCCAACGTCCGGCGATCGAGTTGTTCATCGACGATGCGCCCGTCGGTGGAAATGAATCGACCAATGACATCCCCGACCGCGCCCGTAGCGCGAAGCTTCGCCACCTGAGTGGGGTCAAGATAGCCGGACTGGGCGAGAACCGAATCCTCGTTGAGCAGTCCGATTCCGAAGAGCGCGACCGGTGCTGATCGAGCGACATTGAGGACGTGTTCGATCGTGGAGTCCCGCTCGAGACCCTCGCGGACCGCGGGTTGATCGACAATGGCCGGCACGGGCAACATCGTGCAGCGACCGTGGCCGGTGCGAGAGATCTGGTAGGCCGGATCGGTCTGCTGTCCCTTGACGATGCCCAAGGTCAAAGCGCCGTTCATCTGCACCACGTGAATGTTGTGGGTCCAGCCGTCTGGAATGGCCTCGGCAACCGCGGTCATGGTCTTGCCCCACGAGGTAGCCAAGAGAGTGGGAACCGGATCCAACTTTGCAAGGAAGCGGGCTGCCGCTCTGGCGACGGAGGACAGGGATGCTCGCTGATTACCGCCTCCGGACGCCGTGACGACCACGTGTCGCAGGTTGAAGCGCTCCTGGAGTGCGGTCTCCATCTCCGCCAGGCGGAGATCGACGTGTCGGATGCTGATTTCCACGATGCCCTGTTCGCGTGCGGCACGCAGCAGGCGTCCGATCTTCCAGCGCGTCAGGTTCAAGCGTCGTGCGATCGCCTCCTGGGTGAGCATTTCCTCGTAATACAAGTGGGCCACTCGAACCATGAGTTGGTCTTGATCGATCGCATCGATACGAGTCGGTTCGGCCGTCATGATGACTCCGGACGGAAGATGACCTTCGATGTGTGTTCGCTTCGTTCGTGCATGATCGGGAGCATCCGAGGTACCTCTTCAATCGGTAGATCGTGGGTCACCATGAACTCCCATCGCAGTTCTCCACTCGCGAACAGTTGCAGCGTATCCGTCCACTCCGAACCAGGCCATGGAGCCGAGAAGCTGTTCCACGAGCCATGCAGCGTGATTTCCTGGCGCAGGAAGTGGCTGAAGTTTCCGACGTCGATGGACACATCGGTGAGTGGGATTCCCACGAACACCGCTTCGCCCTGCGGTGCGCACAACGTGATCGCGGCATTCTCAGCAACAGGGACGCCGGCGCTCTCGAAAACGATGTCGAATCCTGCCGGATACTGCTCCGAACACGACTTCGCATCGAGGAACACACCATCCGCGCCTGCTGTCGACGCCGACGAGAGTTTCGCTTCACTAATGTCGATAGCCGCGACCACGCTTGCTCCTGCGAGTCTGGCGAACTGGATCGCGAAGAGTCCGATCGGTCCTGCTCCGACCACCGCTACCCGGCTTCCGAGGCTGAGACGGGTCTTGCGAAGCGCATGGAGTGCAATTGCTGCTGGATCGGTCATCGCAGCAGCCACCGGATCGACGCCGTCGGGCACCTTGACGACGTTGGTGGCCGGTGAAACGACCGTCTCGGTATAGGCACCGTCACGTCGGCTACCGAAGTAGTCGTAGTCCTGACAGAGGCTGAACTGACCTTCCCGGCAGCGGTCACATCTATTGCACGGAATCAGTGGGGGAACGGTAACGAGATCTCCGGAGGCCAGATCGACTACGTCATCGGATGCATCGACGACCCGACCGGAGAACTCGTGGCCGCAGATCAAGGGCATCGCATGAGCTCCCTTGACCATCATGCGACCGATATCGGATCCGCAGACCCCGCAGACCTCTACCGCCAGCAGCACCTGCCCGGGCCCGGTGATCGTAGGCCGCGACACGCGTTCGATCCGGATGTCCCCGGGGCTGTGCAGCACGGCTGCCCGCATGGAAGCCGCTCCGGCGATGGACATGGTCACCTCGGGTTCTTGGAGTCGTCGTTCGGTCGTCGTAATGCCGCGGGGTCATGCTGCACCGACCCACGCCGAACGTCAACATTTGTGCATGGTTGGCTCATGTGAGCAGTCAGGTCGCGCGCAAGCGTGGCCCCTCCTCCCGCTCGAAAGTGCGCCCGGACCCCAATCCGGCACCCCCGTCCGTCGGGCCGGATTACCTTTGCCGGGTGACCTCGTTACGGGGCTTCGGTGTCCTGGACGTCGGTGCCAGTGGTGGACGGGCCGTACTCGCCTCGACCGATGGCGACCGCATGTGGGTCGAGGAGGTCTTCCGCTTTGAGAACGCACCGGTCGTTGCTGCCGGGCACTCCTACTGGGATCTACTGGGAATCTACTCGAACGTCTGTCGGGCAATCCAGCATCTCGTGACCGCCTGTCCGTCCTTGGAGTCGATTGGCATCGACACCTGGGGATGCGATTTTGGAGTCCTTGATGACCGAGGTCGGATCATCGGCAATCCATATACGTATCGGGATCCCGCGCGCCGTGAAGCCATGCCGATCGTCGAAGGGATCATTGGTGATCAGGAGTTGTTCGAGCGTGTCGGTACGCCCCTGGACTCGATCATGTCCGTCTATCAGTTGAAGGCGTTGATGGATACGGCGTCGGCCGAGGCGCAGGTGGGCGCGAGATTCCTGATGATGCCCGAGTTGCTCAATTACCTCCTCACTGGACGCGACGTCAACGAGTTCACCAACGCGACCATGACCCTGCTCGTAGATCAGTCTCGACGGGCCTGGGACGAGAGTCTGATCCAGAGATTGGGCATTCCGGTGAGCTGGTTCGGCGAACTCTTGGAACCTGGAACCGTCATCGGCGGACTATCGGACGAAGTCGCGCAGTCGCTTGCGGTGCCTCGCCTGCCGGTCGTCTTGCCCGCTACCCACGACACCGCCAGCGCCGTTGCCGGCATGCCCGTTGCGGCCGGTGTCGTGTCGCCATCGTGGGCATTCATCAGCCTGGGAACGTGGGCGATCTGCGGCGTGGAGCTCTCCGAACCCGTGACCGACCGGCAGGTGCGCGAAGCGGGATTCGGTAACGAAGGCGGCGTCGAGGGGACGGTCATGCTCGCGCGCAACCTCGTAGGCCTGTGGATCATCCAGGAGTGCCGCAAAGTCTGGGAACGTGATCGAGGGAGTCCGGTGTCTTGGAGCGAGGTGATGGAGTCCGTCGGCACCGTCGATCCGTGGCGATCGTTCATCGATGTGGACGATCCGCGATTCGGCGCTGTCGTCCCTGACATGACCAAAGAGGTCGCAGGCTACTGCGCGGAAACCGGTCAACCCGTTCCGCAGACGATGGGTGAGATCGCGGCCTGCGTCTACGTCAGCCTGGTGGCCAAGATCCAGGAACGGTTGGCCGACATCCAGCGCTTCACCGGAGTCCCCCTCGAGGTGGTGCACGCCGTGGGCGGGGGAATCCAGAATCGAACGCTGTGTCAGTGGCTGGCCGATGCTGCGGGCGTTCCGGTCCTCGCCGGTCCGATAGAGACCACTTCTGTTGGCAATGCCCTCATGCAGTTCAAGGCAGCGGGAGTCATCGAGTCCATCGCGGTGGGGCGAGACATGGTGCGCAAGTCCTTCGACGTCGAGGCATTCGAACCTTCGGGCGCCGATGTGTGGGAGCGCGTCCGAACCCGTTACGTTGCAGCTACCTCATGACAACCGATCCCGCGATCTATCTCGTCGCCGATAACTGCTTCGCGATCAAGCGATGGATTCAGCCACTGGAGTGGATGACGGTGGCGCGTGAGTTGGGGCTGTCCTTCGTCCAGGCCAGCACCGACAACGAGTTCGACGCCCTCTATGGCGATCCTTCCTACCTCGAGGATTGGGTGACGAGCGTCCGGCGTGCAACAGACGAAACGGGCGTTCAGGTCCGATCGGTGTACACGGGTTATCAGACGTACCGGACGGTGGGTATGGCGCACCCTGACGTGCGGGTGCGCCGTCGCATCATCGATGGCTGGCTGAAGCCCACGATCGACGCCTGCGCCGAACTGCAGGCCGAATTGGGCTTTCATCTGTTCGCCTATCCGGAGGAGGCGATGCAGGATGCTCGGCGTTACGAGCAGACGACCGAGTGGATCCTCGACGGACTAGGTGAAGCCGCCACCTACGCCCACAGCGCAGGCGTCCGTATCAGTATCGAGCAGATGTACAGCCCCCACCAGCCACCGTGGACGATCCACCAAGCCCGTGAATTCCTCGCAGCAATCTACGAGCGTGCCCAGGCTCCGTGTTATCTCACGATCGATACCGGTCACCAGGTGGGGCAGGCGAGGTATCGCCGACCCACGCGTGAGCAGGTGAACAGAGCTGTTGCCGACAGGGACGTATCCGATGCGTGGTGGGGGTCGGAGGCGACCCACCGGATGGTCGAAGGCGGCGAGCGGGGGGTTACGAGCGGTTCGGACGAGATCACGGCAGCTCTGGAACGGGACCGTCGATTCTTCGCGGACGAGCAGGACAGCGATCTTTACGAGTGGATCCGCCGGCTCGGTCGATACTCCCCGATCATGCATCTCCAGCAGACCGATGGCACCGGGTCCCATCACGCACCGTTCACTGTGCGCACGAATCCCACGGGCATCGTGCATCCGATGAAGGTGCTCACCGCATTGCGGGAGAGTTTCTCTCAAGGCACCGAAGCGGGGATGCCGGTTCCCCCGGATTCTGTGTACCTGTCCTTCGAGATCTTCTCCGGGACCGCCGACACTCGGCGTGAGGTGTTGCGCAGGATGCGGGAGTCGATCGAGTACTGGCGAGAATCGATACCACGGGACGGACTATCCCTGTCGGAGTTGGTCGTCGATGACTGACTTCCTTCCCTCTCACATGCGCAGTATCCGAATGGCCGGGAAGGGTCTGGAGAACGTGCGCATGGACACCGTGCCCGTGCCCGCAGTGGGACCAAAGGACATCCTGTGCCGCGTAGACGCCACGGGAGTGTGCACATCGAATCTCAAATTGATCGCCCAAGGAGGCGATCACAGTCTGCTCGCGGGATGGGATGTCGCCCGCCATCCGGTCATCTTGGGGGAGGAGGGCTCCTTGACGGTCGTCGCTGTCGGCAGCGAGGTGTCGAGGGACATCTCACTCGGTCAGCGATTCGCAGTGCAGCCGGCAGCGGACGTACCTCCGATCCTCCACCGGGAGCGCTACCGAGACGGTGCCCGTGGCATGCGCAAGACCGTGGTGGGGTACTCGCTAGACGGAATGCTCGCTGACTACTTCCTGGTCCCGCCGGAGGTGCTTGCCGCCCAATGTCTCGTTCCACTGCCTTCTGACGAGCTCGCGCACTTCGAGGTCACCCTTGCGGAACCCTTCGCATGCGTGCATAAGTCGCAGGAGAAGCACGTCCACTTGGTGAAGCAGTCACCGACGAGTGCGCGCCAGCCGCGTTTGGGGCCGCTGACCGGGGGGACGACGGTGGTGATCGGGGCCGGAACGATGGGCCGAATGCAGGCCGAGATGGCCATGCGATTCGCGCCTCGCAACCTGCTCGTGTGCGCCAAGGTGGGTGCAACCACCGAACTCGTGCAACGGACCTTGGCAGTCAAGGCGGAGCGACTGGGCATCAATCTCGAGATAGTCGAGCCGCGAGATTGGACGCGGGCTCTGCGCCGGATTGCTCCGGACGGCGCCGACGACATCATCGTCGCTGTCGGCTCTCAGGAAACCCAGCAGGAGGCGTTGTCGCAGTTGGCCTTCTCGGGAGTGCTCAACCTCTTCGGTGGTCTGCGTCGGGGCGATCATCACTTGACCTTGGATTCATTGGAGGTCCACTACCGAGAGGTGCAGCTGGTCGGGAGTAGCGGTGGCGACGCCTGGGATATGCGCGCGACTTTGGACTTGCTCGCGAGCCGTCAGATCTCAGGGGAGAACTACGTCTTCGGCGTTGGCGGCTTACAGCACGCGGTGCCGCTCCTTCGGCGGATGTCGAACGAGAAGATGAACGGACGGATCATCTTGTACCCGCACGTTGAGATGCCCGAGTTCATCGAGACGACCAGATGGACGCGTGAAGATGAAGCCGCCTTGTTCGCCGGGGTCAGTTGAGCCAGACGCGCACGGCGGCGTCGAGTTCTGTCAGCCGAGCATCGGCCTCTTGTTGGGCATCCGTCAACTCCGTGACGACCGGAACTACCGCTTGTAGGTAGGCCTTGACCTTGGGCTCGGTTCCGCTGGGTCGGATTATCACGCGTGCGTTGGAAGCGAGTTCGAACAGCAGGCCGTCGGTGGGAGGCAGGTTGGCGCCTATTGCCAGGTCGACGAAGCGAGTTACGTCGAGACCACCGATGGATGCTGGTGGATGGTTGCGCAGGGTCTCCATCACTTCCGAAATGTGCGCCAGGTCCGCAACCCGAATCGACACCTGTCTGGTGGCGTGGACGCCGTGGTCAATGGCGAGATCGTCGAGTTTGTCCTGCAGCGTTTGGCGATTGGCCTTGAGTTGCGCGGCGAGTGTCGCGACGGCGAGGGCTGCGGTGATGCCGTCTTTATCGCTCACGGCTTCGGGATCCACGCAGTAGCCGAGGGCCTCCTCGTACCCGAATCGCAGCGTGGGGATCCGCCCGATCCACTTGAAGCCGGTGAGGGTGTGCTCGTAGTCGAGCCCTGCGGACTCCGCGATGGACGTGAGCATGGTGCCCGAAACGATGGATTGGGCGAGCGTCGTGCGCTTGCTGTTCTGCTTGGTCGCCCACCAGCCGAGGAGCGAGCCCACTTCGTCGCCGGTGAGCATGCGGTAGCCGTCGGTTGTGGGGATTGCGATGGCGCATCGATCGGCGTCGGGATCGTTCGCGATGACTATGTCTGGCCTGTGCTCTGCTGCGGCCGCGAGGGAGAGGTCCATTGCCCCGGGTTCCTCGGGGTTGGGGAAAGCGACGGTGGGGAAGTCCGGGTCGGGTTCGAACTGCTCGGTCACGCGGATCGGTGCTGGGAAGCCGGCTAGTTCGAGGACCCGATGGACGGTGCTGCCGCCCACGCCGTGCATGGGTGTGATGACGGTGGTCAGGTGCTCGTTGTCGATTCTCTGCTCGGCGGTAACGAGGGAGACTGCTCTGGCGATGTAGTCCTCGAGGATGTCTTCGCCCAGGGTTAC
>JBMTHB010000040.1:0-8775 GCA_049435845.1 Candidatus Nanopelagicales bacterium
CCGATCGGGAGCCCGTGGTCATGGGTGTAGTGAATCTGTCTCGCGATTCTACGTATCGCGAAAGCATCGCCCCTACTCTCGACGACGCGGTACGCCGCTCCGTTGTCTTGCACGCGCAAGGTGCTCATGTCATCGACATAGGCGCTGAATCCAGTCGGGTGGACGCAGTGCGAGCAGGAGTTGAAAAACAGATTGAACAACTCATTCCCGTGGTCGACGCGCTGGTGCACCGCGACATCCCGATATCGGTGGAGTCCTACGAGATCGAGGTGATCGAAGCCGCGCTAGGTGCGGGGGCGTCCGTCGTGAACCTGACGGGTACCAAGGACGAGGACGCCATCTACCGTGCCATCGCTGAGCATGACGCTTCACTTGTCATGTGCTTCACCCCGGGTGACACGGTGCGAGATGAGTTGGAGGTGCGCATCCAGGCCGACCCGATTCCTCCGCTGATCGATCATTTCGCCCCCCGGATCGAGAGAGCGCGAACTGCAGGTGTGCGGAGTGTGTCGGTGGATCCAGGTCTGGGTTTCTTTTACGGAAGTTCGGTCGGCCCGATTCGGAAAACACAGCATCAGGCGCAGGTACTGCTGCATTCGTTCCGCATGCGCACCTTGGGGGTGCCGGTGTGCCAGATCATGCCGCACGCATTCGATATCTTCCAGGAGGACTTCCGCACCGCGGAAGGTGTCTTCGCCGTCCTGGGCAGACTCGGGGGAGTGGGGATCATGCGAGTGCATGAGGTGTCACGAGTCTTGGCGACTTTGCGGATGATGCAGATCATCGGGACAGGCCTCCCTGAGCATCCGTAGTCAAAAGCCCCCTCCATCACATCCTCCCCAGCCATCACCATCAGGTCGAAAGTCCTTACGACGGACCCCGACTGTGGTCCAAGATGGAACCACCCGCACTACGGGAACGTGTCGATGAGGAAGGGAGTCGCCCCAATGCCTCCACGGGAAAGTAGAGAACGGTCGCGAGCAGACAGAAGTGCCGCCAAGCACAAGCCCCATCGAACCGAAGATCGTTTCTACAAGGCTAAGCGTGACGCCCAACATGCCTGCGAGGAACTTCGCTCCCGGACCCAGCGATCGCACATCCACGCGGCAGTCCGCAAGGAACTACTCGCCGCGGTTGCTACGGCCGAGGCTCGGATTGCGCGGGTGTCTCCTACTCGATCGCACCCGGGAGCTCAGTTGCGCGAGATCACCAAGGAAGTGGGGCATCTGCTGGTCGCCGAGAATTGGCTGGCCGCGGCTGATCGCGTGCTTGAGCGTCTGGGATCCGGCGCCCCGAAATCCCAGGCGTCCGCAATCGAGGAAGGTGTCGACACCGTGATGTGGCACGTGCGTGCGGGGGAGTGGGACGGTCGCCTTACCGCCGCTGTTACCCAACTGCAGGGGATCGTCCAGGAGGCCGAGGCGCATGCGGCCAATTCGGTGCAGCGCGCCGGGTGATCCATTGGCTGATCCTCACCGGCGGTGCATCGTCACGGCTGGGCAGGGATAAGGCGACTGCCGACTTCGACGGCGTACCTCTCGTGGATCGCGCACTCGAAGCGGTGAGCGACCTATCGGTGAGCGGAACGGCGAGCGTGGTCGGGGCGGAGTTCTCCGGTGGGCCGGCTGCGGCCGTGGTGGCGCAGCTCGCGAACATCCGCGACGATTTCGTGGGCGTGTTGGCGGTGGATATGCCCCTGGTCTCATCTGCGTTGGCCACGGTCGTCGAATCGGTGCGGCTCGCATCACATGAGGACCTGGTCGAGGCCTGGGTTCCCGTCGATTCCGATGGTCGAGCCCAGTGGCTGTGCGGCGTGTATCGGCGGCTGGCGCTGATCCGCGCGAGCGAGAGTCAGTCGATGTGGCGCGATGCTCCGTTCCACCGCCTCGTAGCCGGACTGGACGTAGCCATGGTTCCGATCCCTTCGAGCGTTAGCCTTCTGGACATCGACACCCCCGAGGATTTCCAACGAGCATTGGAGGCCGCGCGGGACCTGGGCACGTGACGGAGGCTTCGTATGGACGATGAGCAGGCGAAACGTATGGCCATCTGGATCTCGCGTGTAACCGAGGAGTTGGGTGTCCCAGCACCGGAAAGCATCGACGTCATCTTGGACGTTGCCAAAGACGCAGCCCACTCCATCGAACGGCCAGCCGCCCCGGTCACGACGTTCCTACTCGGCTACGCGGTAGCGACCGGCGCCGATGCTGGAGACGTCGCTGACGTGATCGCGCGCCTTGCGCGGGACTTCGATGGGTGAACTTTCGTGGTGGTCCGCGCGCGATATCGCCCGCACGGCCGTCGGACCGATGCGCTCGCATCCATCACCGTTGACGCTCGCTCGCGGTCGTACGCTCGCCGCGGACTTGCGGGCGCTCGTCGATCTCCCCGGCTTTCCCACGGCGGCCATGGATGGCTGGGTGGTGTCGGGCGTGGGGCCGTGGGTGATCGTCGGCAGTATCGATACCGGCTTCCCGACCGAGACGCCCCTTGCTCCAGGGCAGGCGATGCGCATCGCCACCGGTGGCGTGATCCCGCTCGGTGCCGAAGCGGTCATTCCGTGGGAAGTGGCACAGGTGTCGGAGGGCGTCGTAGTCGCCGACCAGCCGGAGAAAGTCCACATTCGTCCGCAGGGCGAAGAATGCGCGCGCGGTGACGTGCTCGCGCACAGTGGTGACCTACTGAACCCTGCACTGATCGGCATGCTCGCCGCTTCAGGTATCGATGAGGTAGACGTCTTCGCGTCACCGCGCGTCACGGTGCTGATCTTGGGTGATGAGGTGGTGACCTCGGGTATTCCCGGACCAGGTCAGGTACGAGATGCCCTTGGTGTGCAATTACCTGGCTGGATCGATGCGCTCGGGGGTGAGGTACTGCACGTCGTGGCGGTGCCGGATGACCACGACGCCCTTGTCGTCGCGATACGTGAGGCGGTGGCGCTGTCGGATCTCGTGGTCGCCACCGGCGGCACAGCACGCGGCCATCGAGATTTCCTCCGATCGGCGCTCCAGGCCTGCGATTCGGAATTCCTCATCGACGGAGTGGCGGTCCGACCGGGGCACCCCATGATGCTCACCCGCTGCGATGCGACGCCAATCGTGGGTTTGCCCGGCAATCCGCTCAGCGCGCTCGTCGCTATAGCAACTCTGGTGATGCCGCTCTTCGATTCATGGCTAGGGCGCGGCGACCGCACCCTGCCCGAAGTGAATATGGCGCAGGCGATACCTCCGGCCCGCAAGGAGTTGACCCGACTCATGGTTGGTCGCCGGGAACTCGGTGGCTTCCACCAAGTCCCGCATGTCTCATCGGCGATGCTGCGCGGGATCGCCGATGCGGACGGCTGGGCGGTGGTCCCCGAAACGGGCGTGCAGGGTGGCGACGTGGTGCCGTGGATTCCGCTGCCCTGGTCACGCCAGGGCTGACCGACTACCGACGTGCTGCTGCCAGGCGCCCGGCGGCCTTGTGCAACTTGGTCGCACCGGTCAGTTCCTCCGCCATGAACTCCCGCAGCAGGTCGATCGCGCGAACAACCTTCTTGCTCCGTAGGGAGTAGTAGACGTTGGCCCCCTCGCGATCGGCCTGTACAACGTTGCGATCGCGCAGGACGGCCAGGTGTTGGCTGGTATTGCTTTGCGACAGCTCGAGTGCGTCGGCGATCTCGTTCACGGTCATCGGGCCGTTGCGAAGTTCATTGATGATGAGTAGGCGCTTGGGATCGGCTATGGCCTTGCAGATTCGAGCGTGGAGATCGTGAATCTCCCTTTCGGTCTGCTTGTCCATAGCCTGTGACCCTACTTGTCGATGGTGTGATTGTCAGGTCGTGTTCGTCATAGCGCGCATCGGATTGGTACTACACCGTGGTAGACGCCGCGCACTGGTTCTTGCCGATCTCGAGTGTCTCGATCTCCTCGGCGGAGACCTTCTTGCCGGAATTGACCTCGCGGATGGTGTCGTAGAAGTCCGGGGCGCTGGGTAAGGTCCCGATGATCTCCTCCACGAATTTCACGAGATCCTCTTCGTTGAGCAGAGTCGACTCGAATACCTTCCCGAGGGTCGTCTTCACCATGCCATCGGAACCCATCTCCTCGGCGGTTGACCAGTGCGCCGGCAGGACCGTGGTGTTCGGGTCGAGTGGGCGGAGCTTGTCGTTGACCGTGTAGTAGAGCTCGCGGGCGAGTTCGTCGGCCTTGCCGGTCAGGTCCGGACGTCCGACTCCGCGTACGAACACGGTGTCGCCGGTGAGTAGCAGGTGGCCGGAGATGTGCACGCAAGTGGTCCCGGGAGTATGGCCGGGCATCTTGATAGCGAAGGTTGCGACCGTGTGTCCGCCGAGGTCGAGTTCGGTGCCATCGACGAGCGGATCGTTGGGAAAGGGAACTGAACCGCCCGCATCCTCGAGCGGCAGGTGGTACTCGGCTCCGATTTTCTCTGCGAGGTCAGGGCCACCGCTGATGTGGTCGGCGTGCACGTGCGTGTCGATCACGTGCGTAATGGTCATGCCCTCGCTGGCGGCTAGGTTGACGTAGAAGTCGATGAACCGCGCAGGATCCACCACGATCGCGTCCTTGCCGGGTACGCCGATTAGGTAGGACAGGCATGCCTTGGCGGGGCGCAGGACCTGCCAACCGACCACTCCGTCGGGTAGGCAACCGAGGGGTTCGGGCACCAGGAGTTCGGCCCAGGCTGCGGTGCCTCCGGCGAGACTGCGGGCCTCTACTCCTTCATCCGCGAGCAGGTCCAGGAGCAGATCGCTGCCATTCCCGTGCGCGCAGACCACCACCGAGTTAGCCGGAACTTCCTTGGCTAGATCCTCCACGCCTTCGACGGCCATCCAGATCGGCACGTTCTTGGTTGGCACCGGCTTGGTTCCCTCCACCTGCCAGGTGGCGAACTCATCCTGGTTTCGAACGTCCAGGATGAAGGGCACCTCCTGCTGAGTGATCTCGTCGTACAACTCCCGGGGGGTGATGGTTCCTGGCATCGGCTCCTCCTGTTCACCGGCTGTTCGCCTGCCGCGCGACCTGTCGCGCTCCGAGGCGCATCGGCATATGCGCAGACGCTAATACGAGTTGGAGGCCCCATGGGTCATTTCCCAAGATTTTCCGGGAAATGACCGGAAGCCCTTGCTTCAGGCTGTCCGGACATCTAGCGTCGGCCCTACCTTGAGGAGGTTCCATGACCGACAACCCTGTCAACACCGAGCCGGAGTCCATGACGATCATCGCCTTCAGTGGCGATCTCGACAAACTTTGGCCGACCATGATCCTGAGTTCCACCGCGGCCGCCAACGGCATGGACGTGACCGTCTTCTACACCTTCTGGGGCTTGTTCCCGCTGGTCAAGGACGATGTCCGCATCACCGGCTACGACGCCATGACCAAGATGCTCGCCGGCATGAATGCACCGGGCATGAAGAAGGCAAAGCTGTCCAAGATGGAGATGGGCGGCATGGGCCATTGGATGATGAGGAAGGTGGCCAAGAAGAACAATCTGATGCCGCCGGAGGACCTGTTCGCGATCGCCCAAGACATGGGTGTCCACATGTGGCCCTGCCAGATGACCATGGACCTGCTCGGCATCGAACCCGATCAGATGGTCGATGGACTGGGTGAACCGGTGGGAGCGGCAACGGCACTCAAGAAGATGGCCAATTCCAACATCAGCTTGTTCATCTAACGACTTACCCAACTAGTGGAAGGCAATGCGATGTCAGATCCCAAGACCACCGTCGACGCAAAGGGCCAGACGTGCCCCATGCCGGTCCTGATGACCGCCAAGGCGGCGAAGGAACTCGCGCCCGGAGAGACGATGCTGATCGAGGCGACCGACAACGGCGCTCGTTCTGACATCCCTGCGTGGGTAGAGCAGACTGGTAACGAACTTGTCGAGTCCAGCGAGGATGGCGGCGTGATGCGCTTCCTCGTGCGGAAGAAGTGATTGCGTGCGCTACGGCTTCGCAATTGATCAACGGACCTGCATCGGCTGCCACGCCTGCACGGTCGCCTGCAAGACAGAGCACGACATCCCGGTCGGGCAATTTCGCACCTGGGTGAAATACGTGGACAAGGGCGAGTACCCGACTACCACGCGGGAAATGGGCGTCATGAGGTGCAACCACTGCACCAACGCCCCCTGCGTGAAGGGGTGCCCGACCAACGCCCTGTTCATCCGTGAGGATGGCATCGTCGATTTCGACAACGAGTTGTGCATCGGCTGCAAGATGTGCATGCAAGCGTGCCCCTACGACGCCATCTACATCGACAAGAACACGAATACAGCCGCCAAGTGCAACTTCTGCGCGCACCGGATCGATCAGGGACTGGAACCGGCTTGCGTACAGGTCTGCCCGACCGAGTCGATCTGGATGGGTGATATCGACGACCCGACCAGTGGGATCAGCAAGTTCCTGAGCATCGAACCGATCAACGTCCGCACCCCCGAACAGGGCACTAGGCCGAACGTCTACTACGTGGGTGCAGACCAGACCGTGCTTGATCCGCTGGCCGCACCCGTCGACGGCAACTACCTGTGGGCCAATGCCGATCCGCTCCGTTTGGAGACCGCTGCGGAGTTGCCCGGTGATCCGCTGACGAATGCGAGGTTGACCCTCAATACAGCGCACCCGCGCCCGTGGGGCTGGAAGGTCTGGACCTACCTGTGGACGAAGTCCATAGCCGCAGGTGCGCTGTTCCTGGCAGGACTCATGGTCCTCATGGTCGGCGACACCAGCGCCCTCGTCAGCACAGTCGCTCCGTTCGTGACCTTGGCGTTCTTGTTCCTTACCGCCGTCTTGCTCATCTGGGACCTCAAGCAACCCAAGCGATTCATCTACCTGCTGGATCCGCGGAAGGTCAACAAGACTTCGTGGTTGGCGATAGGCGGCGTGTTCTTGGGCCTGGGCTCCGCGGTCGCAGGAGTGTGGTTCCTCATCGGTGCCGCCGATCTTCTCGGCCTCGCGGATTTCACCGGGTGGTTGTCCTGGCTTGCGTGGCCAGCCATCCCCGTGGGCGCCATGGTCGCCGGATACACCGCCTTCCTGTTCGGCCAAGCCGAGGGTCGCGACCTGTGGCAATCCCCTGTGTTGTTCTGGCACCTGCTCGCGCAGGCAGCCATGGTGGGGGCAGGGGTCCTGCTCCTCGTCGGCGCGGTGATCGGCACAGAGGCCGCGAGCATGCAGTGGCTCGCTTGGGCACTGATCGTCGGCGTGGTGGCACATCTGCTGATCACGGCCGTGGAGTTCGGTGGGCACCACTCCACTCGCAATGCTCAGATCGCTGCTCACTCGATCACCCATGGACGCTATCGCCTGCAGTTCTGGGGTGGATCGATCTTCCTGACCCTGGTCGCCGGTCTGCTCGCGTTGCCGACGGCGCTCGGTGGGGAGATCATCCTCGCGGTGCTGGCCGGTCTACTTGTGCAACCCGCGCTGGTGCTGCACGAGCGGGTATTCGTGATGGCTGCCCAGGATCCACCACTGTCCTAACCACGCACGTTGCGCACGAAACAGTCGAGAGGTAGAGATGACGCCACGCGATCCGGAGACGATGCACCGGCCAGCTGCTTCACCGGTCGGTCCGGACAATCCCGAGCACTACGGGTTGCGCATCCGCGAGACCGTCTCGAACTATCCTCCGGTCGACCAGTGGGACGACGTCGTCATGTACGACGCCAAGGCCCACCCGCGCAAGGTCGAGCGGCATTACATGCTCGTGCCGACCACCTGTTTCAACTGCGAATCCGCGTGCGGATTGCTCGCCTTCGTGGACAAGGAGACCAAAGAGGTCGTCAAGATCGAAGGTAACCCCGCGCACCCGGGATCGCGCGGACGCAACTGCGCCAAGGGCCCGGCCACGATCAACCAGACCAGCGATCCGGAGCGGATTCTGTACCCGCTCAAGCGGACCGGGAAGCACGGTGAGGCCCAGTTCGCGCGGGTGTCGTGGGACGACGTCCTCGATGACATCGCCGGCCGGATCCGCAAGGCGATCCAAGAAGACCGCCGTAATGAGGTGATGTACCACGTAGGTCGCCATGGTGAGGATGGCTTTATCGAGCGTGTGCTGCTCACGTGGGGAGTGGACGGGAACAACACCCATACCAATATCTGCTCGGCCGGCGCGCGCTTCGGCTACTCGATGTGGGGTGGCTACGACCGACCTTCACCCGATCACGAGAACGCGAATGTGATCTTGCTGATCTCGGCGCATCTGGAATCCGGCCACTACTTCAATCCGCACGCCCAGCGCATCATGGATGCCAAGGTGCGTGGCAATGCGAAACTCGTCGTCTTCGACCCGCGACTGTCGAACACTGCCTCGCACGCCGACGAATGGGTCTCGGCTTGGCCCGGCACGGAAGCCGCGTTGCTCTTGGCTACTGCCTCCTATCTGATGCGCACAGACCAGGTGGACTGGGAGTACGTGCACCGGTGGGTTAACTGGTCCACCTACATGACCGAGCTGCACCCCGACCAGCCATCGAACGACTTCGCAGCGTTCAAGAAGGCACTGACCGATGATTACGCCAAGTACACCTTCGAGTTCGCTGCGACCGAATGCCGCATCCCGGTCGAGCAAGTGGAGAAGGTCGCGAAGATCATCGCTACCTCCAACGGCAAACTGGCTGCACACACCTGGCGCGCCGCATCGGCAGGCAATCTCGGCGGTTGGACGGTCGCTCGCGCACTGTTCTTCCTCACGGTGCTCACCGGAAGCGTCGGGCAAAAGGGTGGCACCAGCCCGAACGGATGGAACAAGTTCATCCCGCACGGACCTT
>JBMTHB010000041.1:0-8662 GCA_049435845.1 Candidatus Nanopelagicales bacterium
GGTGCTCGACGTCAAGACCGGCAATGGCGCCTTCATGTCCGACCTGCCGCGCGCCCAACAATTGGCCCGAACGATGGTGAAGATCGGAAACGACGCGGGGGTGCGCACCCGCGCTCTCATCACCGCGATGGACGTCCCGCTCGGCTTGGCGGTGGGCAATGCGATCGAGGTGACCGAGTCCTTGGAAGTCCTTGCGGGTGGCGGACCGCAGGACTTGATCGATCTGGTCCTCGCCCTGGCTCGCGAGATGCTGGACATGGCCGGGCTCGACGCAGACCCCCGCGACGCGATCACCAGCGGTAGAGCCATGGATCACTGGAATGCGATGGTCGCCGCGCAAGGTGGCGAACCCCATGCGACCTTGCCGCGTGCACACCACCAGCACGTGATCACCGCACCCGCCACCGGCACGCTGACCACATTGCAGGCCTACGGCGTCGGAGTCGCCGCATGGCGACTGGGCGCCGGGCGCGCCCGCAAAGAGGACGCGATCGCGCATGGCGCCGGCATCTGGCTGCACGCCAAACCGGGGGATCACGTGGCGGAAGGTCAGCCACTCATGACCCTCCTCACCGACGATGAGTCCCGCTTCCCCGCGGCCATAACGGAACTCGAAGGCGCATACGAGGTGGACGGGACACCGATGGACAGGCTTCCCTTGATCATTGAACGCATCGACGAGAACAGCTAGTCGGAAACTGCGAGGAGAAACGTGCCTGAGGTCATCGCAACGCCCACCTCGATCCCGGTCCCGGGTGGCAAGACGATCGAGGAATTCGTCGGTCGGGCGTCCAGCGGCGATGAGGCAGTATCGGTCGCCCATATGCGAGCTCCTGCCGGGTGGGATGAGCCGTTCCAGCAGCCACGCTTCGATGAGTTCACGCTCGTGCTCGAGGGAGAGTTGCTCGTTGATTGCGACGACGCCACCATCGCGGTGGCCGCCGGACAGGCGATCATCACCCGCGCCGGAGAGCGGATTCGCTACCGCACCGACCAAGGTGCTCGATACGTGGCTGTGTGCCTGCCGGCCTTCGGAATCGAGTTGGCCGGCCGTGAGGATGACTAGGTCTTTGTGACCTTGGCCTCTGGCGCGGAGGCTGCTGGTGTGCGACGGTGATCGAAACGACTGGAGGAAGCACCATGGGCAAGTTGGATGAGGCAGTCATCGTGGTCAGTGGTGGTTCGCGCGGCATCGGGGCGCAGATCTCACGCACCCTGGCTGCCGAGGGGGCCCGTGTCGTCATCGGTGACGTCCTAGACACCGACGGTAGTGCCCTGGCGGAGCAGATCGGTGGCCTTTTCGTGCACCTGGATGTCACCGATCCTGATGATTGGAGTGCACTCATCGATCGGGCAACGAGCACGTTCGGCACGATCACCGGGCTCGTGAACAACGCCGGAGTCGTGGGCTTCACCCCGGTGGGAGCGACGACGCTGGAGGAGTGGAATCGCATCATCTCGATCAATCTGACTGGTGTGTTCCTGGGTATGGAGGCAGTTGTTCCTGCGCTGAAGGACGCCGGCGGTGGCGTGATCGTGAACATTTCCAGCACAGCGGGACTGCAGGGTTACAGCAACCTCGCCGCGTACGTCGCCAGCAAGTGGGGGGTACGGGGACTGACCAAAGCCGCGGCGTTGGACCTCGGTCCGGATGGCATCCGCGTGGTGTCGATCCACCCCGGTGGGATCCGGACTCCGATGACCGCTGGCTTGGATGAGAAGGCCTATTCGCGTCAACCGATAGCTCGTATAGGTGAGCCGGAGGAGATCGCCAAACTCGCGCTCTTCTTGATCGCCGATGCCACGTACTCCACGGGTACCGAATTCATCGCCGATGGCGGTGCCACGGTGGGTCAAGTCCTCAGGGTCTAGCGCCCGAAGGTGCGCCGGAGATCTTGAAATTGATCTCGCGCACCACCACAGCGAAGAGCAGGGCGATCACGGTGCCGATGATCGTCATGACCACGCGCAGCGCATCCAGATTCAAGGTGTCGTCGCCACTGGACTTGAGCAGGATGATGGCCGGCGTGAGCAGCATGACGAACTGCCAGTAGGGGCGAACCCTCAGCACACCCAGGGCGAGGATCAAGAAGACCGCTCCAAGCAGGCCGGACCAGGTCACACGAGAGATCCCGATCTGGTCCATCGCGATGACGAGGACGGCGGCGATCGCCGCCCCGACGAGGGTGCCTCCCACTCGGTGGCGCGCAGTGCGCCACATGTCGGTGGGGCGGGGCTTCATCACCAACAGGATGGTCAACACCACCCAAGCGCCGGTGCTCCCGGGGAAGTAGTACGCGGCGACGAAGGTGGCGATACCGGTCGAAGCCGCGAGTGCTATGCCGTAGCCGATCGCCACCGAACGCTCGACCGGATCATTCTTCGCTCGCTCCATTTTCCGAGTCAGAACAAGGCCGAGGATCGCCACCCACACGCCACCGATGAGTAAGGACACTCCCACGACGGCCGCATACTCGAAGCCGCCGAGGGTGTAGCCGTCGCGAGTGGCGAGGTCGGGCGGCGAGATGACGATGAACGCGATGACGACCGGGACGAGCAGGATGGGACTTTCGTTTCCGTATCTGGCTGAATAGCCGCCGTATCCGGCCAACCCGGCGATGATCGCAGCCCCCACCCAGGCGTTTCCAGCGAAGCCTGCAGCCAGCGCACCCCCGACCGCGGCCGCGACGGCGATCTGCAGTCCCCGACGAGGACCGATCAGCACCACCGCGATGGCGGATGGCACGGACCCGAGAAGGAATATTCCCGCCGATCCAGGCAGCCACATCTGCTGGGCGATGAGCGCAGGAATGGACAGCAGAGCGACGAGCAGGGTGATGCGGGGGAGCCGCTCCAGGACTCTCACGGACTTACCCCATGATCTGTTGCAGGTTCGAGACGATGCGCATCAACTGCTTGAACGAGATTCCCTGCGATTGGATGGTGATGTCCGTGGTTCCCGGCGCCGTCATGGTCGACGGTGGCTTCGCGGTCATGGTGAGCGTGGCTCCGTACTTCTTCACATCGGCCTTGCTGCACCGGAAGCCCTTGGGTGGGGGAGTTGGATTCGGGGTGTAGTCGGGCTCCCAGCAGTTGGCATCGATGCGAACCCGAATCGGTATCGAGGTGTCCGGATCCCCGAGCCTGATGGTGAAACGTCCCACCGGGGCAGCGGATCGATCGGGTGAGGCGTCCAGCGCGGGGGCGTAGCCGTCGTACGTCTGCAGGATGGAGAACCCGCGGGTGTTGTCGCCGTAGGAAGCTCCGACTGACATCGCCTTCGTTCCATCGTCGTAGGTGTCCTGGACGACGTCGATGGGGCCCGAGCGCTTGAGCCCTGCACTGTAGGTGGGCTGCCACAGGGATCCGTCCGGACCGGCCAGCTGCGCAGCACCGGCCCACGTTCGAGCGGTCTGAGTGTCGGCCAGGGCAGCAGGCGAGATCCCGGCCACCCCTGCCAGCAAAGCGACGGTCACTGCGAGAAGTCGAAGGCGCACCTGCGCAAAGTACCGGCTATGACGTGTCATCGGCGTGAAGGTGGAGAGATTGTTGCCGCAGTCAGCCGCTGGGGAACTGGCATCATCCGGGAGGCGGTCGCGAAAGGATCGCCTCCCAGCGGCACACTTGGATCATGGTTCTGGATGCCGAAGTCCTACGCCGCGCCCCCAAGGTGCTGCTGCACGATCATCTCGACGGCGGGCTGCGTCCTCAGACGGTGATCGACCTAGCCAAAGAGTCCGACTACTCGGCGCTGCCCAGTACCGATTCCGATGAGTTGGCCCGTTGGTTCTCCGAGGCCGCGTATTCCGGTTCCCTCGAGCGCTATCTGGAGACCTTCCAGCACACGGTAGGGGTGACGCAGAGTGCAGAGGCGCTCTCTCGGGTAGCACGGGAGTGTGCGGAGGATCTCGCGGGCGACGGCGTTGTGTACGCGGAGGTCCGGTTCGCCCCCGAATTGCACACCGAGCGGGGGCTGACGCTCCAGCAAGTCATCGATGCGGTGCTCGCCGGTTTCGGGGAAGGCACTCAGCTGGCGACCGAGCGCGGACACTGGATCCGTATCGGGGTGCTGCTCACGGCCATGCGTACCGCCACGCACTCCAGGCAGATCGCCGAACTCGCGGTCGAATATCGGGATGCAGGGGTCGTCGGATTCGACATCGCCGGTGCGGAAGCGGGTTTTCCTCCCACTCGACATCTCGATGCCTTCGAGTACCTACGACGCGAGAACGCCCATTTCACCATCCATGCGGGTGAAGCGTTCGGGTTGCCTTCCATCTGGGAGGCGATCCAGTGGTGTGGTGCCGATCGACTCGGACATGGAGTGCGAATCGTCGACGACATCACAACCCAGGCCGATGGTCGCCGTGAACTCGGCAATCTGGCTGCCTACGTGCGTGATCGCCGTATTCCGTTGGAGTTGTGTCCCTCGAGCAATGTGCAGACAGGTGCAGCGCCCTCTATAGCTGAGCATCCGATCGGAATGCTGCGTGACCTCAACTTCCGGGTCACCCTCAACACGGACAACCGGCTGATGTCCGGGACCTCCATGACGAAGGAGATGCAGTTGTGCTGCGAGGCTTTCGGGTGGACACTCGATGACCTTCAATGGCTGACAGTGAACGCTATGAAGAGCGCGTTCATCCCCTTCGATGAGAGGCTGGACATCATCAACAACCGGATAAAGCCTGCATACGTGGTCCTTAAAGCCGAGCAGGCTCGATCCGCCTAGGACTCAAGGGGTGCACCATGGCGTTACTCGAAGCGATCAATGACGGCCAGCATCGCGTGGAAGACCTTCGCGACCAACTCGAGCGGGTCCGTCATGCGCTCGATAACACCGATGCAGTTCTGGGTGTTGCAGACGAGGGCCTGGAGTTGGCCGAAGAGGTGATCGAGGAGGCCCGGCGATTGATGCCGGCCGTCATCGCCGTCACGATCGCGCTTACAGCAGCCGCCGCCGCCATCTACTTCTTGCGTAGACGCAACCACTCGCGGCAAGAATCGAACCTCTAGCCCTTGGCCACACGACGATGGCGCGACCGGTACGAGGTCTTCGTCAAGCAGCGTCCCGGATCAAGCAGTGAGGCCTACCGCTTCGAGGCCGCCGGGCTCGAATGGCTCAGGCAGGCGCAGAGCGAATACGACGGTTGCCCAGTTCCGTGGGTCCGTGACGTCGGCGCCGACCGACTCACTCTCGACTTCATCGCAACGACGAATCCGACACCACAGGCAGCCGCGACATTCGGTATGCAATTGGCGCGCACCCATGGGGCCGGCGCCGATGCATTCGGGCAACTGCCGCCCTCGATCACTCGAGCCTTCATCGCCGACCTGCCCTTGCCGGAAGGAACTTGGGAGTCCTACGGCTGCTTCTACGCCCAGGCTCGGCTTCGACCGCTGGTCGAGCGGGCTGAGAGCGCGCACGCCATCACCGCAGCTGAGGCCCACGTATTGATCGAACTCGCCGATGCGCTGGAAACCGAAGAGCCTGGCCTGATCGGGCCACCGGACCCCATTGCGCGGGTGCACGGTGACCTATGGAGTGGGAATGTGCTGTGGCGCAGACGCGACTGTGTACTGATCGATCCCTCTGCGCACGGAGGTCATCGCGAATCCGACCTCGCGATGCTCGCGTTGTTCGGGCTGCCGTTTCTGGACGAAGTCCTCGATGCCTACAACCAAGAGTGGCCATTGGCACCGGGCTTCCAGCAGCGCGTCCCGCTGCATCAGGTCTATCCGCTGCTCGTCCACTCCATCTTGTTCGCAGGCAGCTACGGAGCCGCCGCTGCGCAGGCGGCGCGCACCGCACTCGCTAGCGTCTGACTGTGGGCGCCACCGCAGAGTATGGCAACCGCACACCAGCAAGGGAACGCCGCCACACCGGCGCCTACTTCGAGATGCTGCTCGGGTCACTCTTGGGACTGGTGGCTTCCTTCGTGCTGGCTGTGGATGCGCTCACCCTCGCCGCCAACCCGAACGCGATCTTCAGTTGCGATATCAGCGCCAAGATCTCTTGCGGCACGGTGGGCACCTCCTGGCAGGCCAACCTGCTCGGCTTTCCGAACGCCTATCTGGGTCTGATCAGTGAGCCGGTGGTCATCACGGTTGCTATTGCGGCGCTCGGTGGAGTCCTGTTCCCCCGTTGGTTCATGCTCACGGCGCAAGCCTTCTACTCGATCGGTTTCGCATTCGCGTACTGGTTGTTCTTCCAGTCCTACTTCGTGATCGGCGCTCTATGTCCTTGGTGCTTGACGATCACCGTCACCACCACACTGGTCTTCTTCTCGATCACTCGGGTGAACATCTTGGACGGCAACCTGCGATTCGGACTGGCCACCAGCAAGGTGCAATCGCTGGTCAAGGGCTGGGTTGACGTTTATCTGATGGTCGTCATCCTCGCGGTGTTTGCTGCGATGGTTGTCGTGCGCTACCTCTGACGAAGTGCGAGCAGTCGATCCACCGCCCAGAACAGCAGCCCGAGCACGATCCCCAGGGCCGCCACACCTGCAATGTTCACCAGTACAGCCGGTAGGCCGTATGCGATCACGTTCAAGAAGCCGTACGGGTACGCGGAGATGAACTCGCCACGGATCAGCGTGTAGACAGCCCACAGGATCGGAATGACCAGTGCGGTGATCACTGAGACGAAGGTCAGTTGACGGCGCGGTCCGACCAGCAGCCATAGGAAGACGGTCATCACCGGAACTATGTAATGCTTGATCGCGTTGACGACTATGTCCAGGCCCTCCACCTGGGCATCGGGAGCCAATACGATCGCGTAGATCAGCCCGGTGATGGCGATCATCACCAGTGAGTCCATTCGCACGGCGTGCCACAGAGCCCCGCTGCGATCCGGATTCCTCGCCAGCATCGTGAGAACGATCGCGACGATCAGGTTCGATAGGTTCGTGAAGTAGCTGAGGGAGTCGACGACCCGACCTATGAGTCCGGCGACTCCGGCGGGGTTCATGCCCAGAGAGTTCGTCTGGATCTCAACCGGGGGATACACGTTGAAGATGGTCAGGATCAGTCCCAAACCAAGTCCGAACCAGGTGATGCCCGCGGCAATGGCGTACACCCGACGCGATGTCATCATCCGAGCCTAGGGGTCTACGTCGCGTCCAAGCTGTCCATCACGTACCTATCGGATGCCAGACCGTCGAAATCTCAACGAACTGGCGCATACGCGATAGGGATGGAGTTGCGCCCCAGTCGGCGTCGGGCTTGGGCTGCCGAACTCGCTTGACGGTTCCGGCTGCTTGGCGCTCGAGTTCCGTTGCCACCGCTTCGTCGACGATTCCGGTCAAGTCCAGAGCGTTGACATCGGCGTGTTCGGCGAGCCAGGGCATCACCTCCGCGGGTGCGCCAGTCAGGATGTTGACCACGCCGCCGGGAACGTCGGATGTGGCGAGGCATTCGGCGAGGGTTATTGCGGGAATCGGGGCTGACGGGCTCGGCATCGCGATCACGGTGTTGCCGGTGACAATGATGGGTGCCAGCACGCTGACCAGTCCGAGAATGCTGTGGTCCTGGGGAGCGACGGCTGCCACGACCCCCGTCGGCTCGGGTACGGAGAAGTTGAAATACGGTCCGGCAACCGGGTTGGTGTTACCCAGGACCTGGCCGTACTTGTCGGCCCATCCGGCGTACCAGACCCAGCGGTCGATCGCGATATCCACCTGGTTGGCGGCCTTCTTGGCGGACAGTCCCTCGCCTTGCTCAACCTCGTCGATGAACTGTTCGCGCCGACCTTCCATGATCTCGGCGATGCGGTACAGCACCTGGCCGCGGTTGTAGGCGGTGGCGGTGGACCATTTCGCGAATGCCGCCCGTGCGGCCAAGACTGCGTCGCGGGCGTCCTTACGGCTGGCCTGGGCGACATTCGCGATGAAGCTGCCGTCTGCGCTTGTGACTTCGTATGTGCGGCCGGATTCGCTGCGCGGAAATGCACCACCGATGAAAAGTTTGTGCGTCTTGCGCACCTCGATCCTGCTCATGATGGGTCCTCCGCATCCAGGTAGGCGCCCAGTCCCTGGACACCGCCTTCCCGTCCGAACCCGGACTCCTTGAAGCCGCCGAACGGGCTGGTGGGATCGAATCGGTTGAAGGTGTTCGCCCAGATCACGCCAGCGCGAAGCTTGTCCGCCATGTACAGAATCCGGCTGCCCTTCTCTGTCCAGATTCCCGCGGACAGTCCGAAGGGTGTGTTGTTCGCCTTTTCGACCGCTTCCTCCGGGGTGCGAAAAGTGAGGACGGAGAGCACCGGCCCGAAGATCTCCTCGCGAGCGATGCGATGGGCCTGCGTGACATTCGTGAACACGGTCGGCGGGAACCAAAAACCCTTCTCGGGAATCGGGCACGTGGGGCTCCAGCGCTGCGCACCCTCCTCCTCTCCGGACTTGGTGAGTTCCTCGATCTTGTTCAACTGCGCACGGGAATTGATGGCCCCGATATCGGTGTTCTTGTCCAGCGGGTCACCCAGGCGCAGGGTCTGCAGGCGTCTCTTGAGGGAGTGCAGTGTCTCCTCGGCGATCGACTCCTGGACGAGCAAGCGGCTTCCTGCGCAGCACACGTGTCCTTGGTTGAAGAAGATGCCGTTGACGATACCCTCGATGGCCTGATCGATCGGGGCGTCGTCGAACACGATGTTCGCGGCCTT
>JBMTHB010000042.1:0-8653 GCA_049435845.1 Candidatus Nanopelagicales bacterium
CGTCACCTCGACCTCGCCGGGCTTGAACCGCGAGGCCGATTTCTCCGCGCCGCTGAGGTCGACCTCGGTCGCTCCGTGGCGGCGCGTGGGCAGGGCCAGGTAGACGATGCTGTTCTTCACCGTCTCGGGCACGTCCATCGGCACGACCTCACCAAACGCATCGAGCAAGAACAGGCTGGTCGCCCGGATTGGATCGCCGTCCATGCTCGATGTGGTGTACTCCCGCAGGATGCGGACGATCCGCCCGTCAGCGTCTAGCCATATCGTCGCTATCAGTGACGCATCGCCTGCGTCGCCCAATACGGTTCGCTCCTCCTCGCTGAAACCCATGAGATCGATGCCTAGTTTCGCGTCCAGATCCGCATCGAAACGCGTCGTGGGGATTCCTGCGACGTCGTCCGGACCAACTTCCACCACATCTTGGGCACCTGACAAGCCGGCAAGTGGATCGAAAGCCACGGCGGTCGGTGACGATCCGCTGCGCTCTATCGCGAACCAGGTGCCGTCCAATTCCAGGAAGTGACCGTTCGCGGTGATCACTTCTCGGGTTTGTCCGAGATCGTCGGTCCAGGTGATGTCGCCATAGCCGTTCAGCATCTCCACGTAGCCCTCGCCGGACGTGATCCGTTCGAAGCCCTCGACATCGGTGATCAGTTGCGCGTCGAGCATCGTCGAATCGGCTTGCCGAGTCTGTGATACCGCGGCGCGCCACGCTTGTTCAGGCGACGCCTTCGGGCTCGGTGCCCGTGTCGGGGAAGAGTCGGTGCGGTCGGGAGTAGGCGCCACGACGGGAGGAGATGAGGTCGTACAACCTGTGATGACTATCGCCAACATTACAAATCCGATTCCGACGCGATGCACCTGTTCAGTTCACCACACGATGATCGACCAGATGGTCAGCCATCCCTGAGCAGTCTGCGCAGGATCTTGCCTGATGCCGATTTGGGAATCGAATCGGTGAACACCACATCGTGGATGACCTTGTAGGTGGCAACGTGCTCGGCGGTGAAGGACGTCACATCGTCGGCGCTCAGTTGCTGTCCTTCCCGCAGGACGATGAATGCGCGTGGACGTTCCCCGGCCTCCTCGTCCGGCACACCGACAACCGCCGCGTCTGCAATCGCGGGGTTGGTAAGCAGGAGTGCTTCGAGTTCGGCCGGGGCTACTTGGAAGCCCTTGTACTTGATCAGTTCCTTCACCCGATCGACGATCGTCATGTGACCGTCTTCGTCGATGAATGCGACATCCCCGGTGTGCAGCCAGCCATCGGAATCGATCGTTTCAGCGGTGGCCTCAGGGTTGTTGAGATAGCCCTTCATGACCTGGGGGCCGCGAACCCACAGTTCACCGACTGCGCCCACTCCTTGGTCCTCACCACCTTCCGAGTCCACGATGCGGCACTCGGTGTTGGCAACCGTGACCCCGCAAGTTCCCGGCTTGAAATCGCCCATCCGAGTCACGTGGGATACCGGGCTCATCTCGGTCATGCCGTAGCCCTGCACCACCTCGCAGTCGATTCGCTCGGCAGCCTCCTGGGCAAGGTCGGCGCCGAGCGGCGCAGCACCGGAGAAGACCTGCTTCAGGCTGGAAAGGTCGAATTGATCCACCAGCGGGTGCTTGGCAAGAGCCAGCACGATGGGAGGCACCGCGAAGAGCCGGGTGATCTTGTGTTGCTGAATGAGTTCCAGGCTCTGCTGCAAATCGAATCGCGGCACCGTGACAATCGTCGAGCCACGGCTGAGGAAGAAGTTCATCAGCACCTGCATGCCATAGATGTGAAAGAACGGCAGCACTGCCAGAACCACTTCTCCATCTTCCACGGCGAGTGCATCCTCGCTCTGCACGAGGTTCGCAACCAGGTTGGTGTGAGTCAGCATCACGCCCTTGGGGAATCCGGTCGTTCCCGATGAGTAAGGAAGCACGACTATCTGCTCGTCCGGTTGCACCGCAACTTGGGAAATAGGACCACCCATGAGCGAGGCGAACGAAGTCATGCCTTCGGGGGCCTCTCCGATGATGACGACCTCGTCTACACCCGCTTCCTGGGCGGCCTTCATGGCCGTCTCCGCGAACATGGCGATCGTGAGGAGCAGTGAGGAACCGGAGTCCTTGAGTTGAAACGCGACTTCTTCAGCGGTGTACGTGGGATTCACGGTGCTGACGGCTACACCGGCAACGGCCGCACCATGGAACACGATCGCGAACTCCGGGATGTTGGGGGACATGAGCGCGATCGTGGAACCGGGTCCGAGCCCCTTGGCTTGGAGGCCGCCGGCGAACGAGTGGATCGCACCGGCCAGCTGCGCGTAGGTGTACGACCGACCGGAGGGCCCATCGACCAACGCGGGTCGGTCGGGCACCCGGCTCGCTTCTCGCAGGACGAAATCGGTGATGGTGACATCGGGGATGTTCACATCGGGAAGGGGACTGCGGTGGATGATCATCGGTGCTCCAATCGACAGGCACAGTCTGACAACGAGCCCGAGGCGTCGTTAGGACTTTGGGCAAAAAGGTGTGGGGCCCCGGAGAACCGGGACCCCACACGAGGAACTGCTGTGGGTTACAGGCTGCCGCCCGTGCCCTCCAACCAGGCGTTCACCCGGTCCTTGTTCGCGTCGATCCAGGCGGCTGCCGCCTCTTCGGGCGTCGCACCACCCTCGATCGCCGCTGCGACCTGGTTCTGGTCGGCGTTCGTCCACTCGAAGTTGGCGATCAGCGTGGCGAACGGCGATCCGGACTCCATCAACTGGGTGGTAGCCAGCTTCTTCAGCGGGGTCTCCGGGTAATCGGTTTCGCCACTGGCCTCAGCCGGATCGGACCAGTCGTTCGCCGGGAAGTTGATGCGGCACAACTCCACCTGAGCTAGGAAGTTCTGCGGCTCGTAGAAGTAGCCGAGTCCCGGCTCGTTGTTCTCCGCAGCCTGGGTGAACATCTCGATCAACGCGGCCTCGGAGCCGGTGTTGATGATCTGGTAGTTCAGTCCGTAGGCGTTGATGATCTTCTCACCGATGGTGGTGTACCCGGGCGGGCCTTCGTACCAAGCTCCCTTGTCGCCGGTCTCAGGGGTGACGAACATCTCGGCGTAGTCGTTCAACTTCGTGCCATCAGAGATGTCCGGGTACTCCTCGCACATCCACTGCGGGACGTACATGCCGATCAGACCCACGTTGCCGTTGTCGCCGACCTCTTGGATGGCTCCGCGATCGACCCATTCCTGCCAGCGGCCGCCGCCCCAGTCCTCGATGATGACGTCGACCGAACCGGCCTCCATGGCGTCGTAGGTGACGCCGGCCTCTTCAAGCTGGATCTGCTCGATGTTGCAGTTCAGCGCCTGACGGGCTACGTCCGAGACGACCTGGGCAGATGCTGTGTAGCCGACCCAGGCGTGCATCGCGACACCCCAGTCGCCGCAATCGGCGACAGCGGTGACTTCTTCACCAGCTGGCTCCTCAGCCATCTCCTCGGCTGCCGTCTCTTCGGCGACCGCCTCTTCGGTTGCCTCGGTGGCCGCTTCGTTCACATCCCCGCCACAGGCGGCGAGGATCAAACTGGCAGCCGCCAATACCGGCAGCACCGCTAGGCGCCCCCGCATGTGGTTCCTCATACTCGTCTTCCCTTCGGAGTTGCGCGCGCCCGTTGTGGCCGCGGGTGGTGCGTGCCCACCGTCAGGTGGGCTGTTTCTCGTTGCGCCGCGCCCCGGCTTGCGCGATGCGATCCATGACAACGCCCAGCAAAACGATCGCCAGGCCTGCCGCCAGTCCCTTGCCCTGTAACTCCGGTTTGGACTGACCGACGATGACCAGGTAGCCGAGACCACCTGCCCCAACGAACCCGCCGATGACGACAACGGCGAGCACGAAGATCATCCCTTGATTCGCGCCGAGAAGAAGGGACTTCTTGGACGCGGGTAATTGCACTTTGGTAACGACCTGGGTGGTGCTGCTGCCCGAGGAGATGGCCGATTCGACCATGTCCTTGGGGACGCCCCGTACGCCGTCGGCGACCACACGGACCACCACGGGAGCCGCATAGAAGACGCCGCAGACGATCGCGGCGAATCGCGTCGGCCCGAAGAGGGCCAGCACCGGAACGAGGTAAACGAACGCGGGCAGGGTCTGCCCCGCGTCGAGGAACGGCTTGAGGATCCGCTCGACCCGGGCGCTGCGACCGGCCATCACACCGAGTACCACACCGATGATCATCACGATCGCCGTAGCGATCAGGACCTGGGTCAAGGTCACCATGGCGTCGTTCCACAGTCCGATCAGCACGACCGCGGTCAGCAGGATCACCGAGAGGATGGCGACTTTGCGTCCACCGATGATGGCTGCCAGCAGTGAGATCGCGATGATGGTCAAGTACCACGGTGAATCGGCGAGCAGATTCTCGATGCGATTGAGGATGTGGATGGTGAACTGCTCGTTCAGCCCGATGGTCAGGAAGTAGAGGGTCGAGGTGAACCACTCGGTCACGGCGTCGGCGGCTCGCGCGACGTAATCCCCGAGAACGAGTTGCTCGGGGAAGACGGCCGCCCACAGTTGGTATCTCGACACCATGACCGCACCGATGGTGGCAAGCCCGGCGACGAGGAGTCCGATACGACGACGGGTAAGCGCGATTCCCTCCGGTGGAAGTTCGCCGCTGTGTTGCACGGCTGCGGTCGTGGCCCGATCGAGCATCACGGCCAGTAGGACGACCGCGAGTCCTGCGACCACCCCGTCTCCCACGTTGCGGATGGTCAGCGCTTCGATCACCGGCTTGCCGAGTCCGGGGGCACCGATCAGTGCGGCGATGACGACGAAGGACAACGCCGCGAGCGTCGTTTGGTTGATGCCCAGGATGATCGTGCGCCGGGCCATCGGTAGCTGCACTTTGCGCAGCATCTGCATCCGGGTCGAGCCCATGGACTCGGCCGCTTCGACCGGTCCGGCCTTCAAGCTACGGATCGCATGCGCGGTGATCCGCACGCAGATGGGGATGCTGTAGATCATCGTCGCGATGGTCGCCGCCGCGATACCGATCAGGAACACCAGAGCCAGTGGTGCGAGATAGACGAGGGTCGGGAGGATCTGCGCGAGATCCAGCACTGGTCTGATGAAGGCCATCACGCGGTCGTTCAAACCAGCCCAGATTCCGATGGGTAGTGCGATGGCAAGGGACAGCAGGACGGCGCCGATGGTCATCGCCAGGGTGTCCATCGTGTAGGTCCACATGCCGAGCATTCCGCAGGCGGTGATGAGACCCATGGACAGCAGAGCTGTACGCCAGTTGGACGAGGCGTAGACGATGAAGCCGATCAGCGCCACCACACCGAACCATCCGATGAGCGGTATCACGTTCCCGGAGGCGGGTACCGCGATCACGTCGCGGATGATCTCGACGAATCCTTCGATGCCGCCGCGTATGGGGTTGAAGAAGTAGACGAAGATCGGTGCCTCGGACCGACTCCCGCGGATGGATGCGGCGAATTCCCGGAACCATTCCGTCACGGGCGTGTTGGTAGCCGTCGATAGTTCGAGTGTGTGTATGCCACGGAAGACGGTGGCCAGCACGATCCAGACGATGAGCAGCAGGATGATCAACGTGCTGCGTCGACGCAGCCAAGGGGGCAGCGAGTCAACGATGGTGGGCGTGCTCACGTGCTACTTCCATCGATGGCGTCGTCGGCGATCAAGTGCAGGATGTCGTCTTTGCCCACGACGCCGATCGAGGAGCCGTTTCTCGTCACCCCCACGGGGTTGTGTGAGTTCACGATCCGGGGAATCGCCTTGCGCACGATCATTTCCGCATCGACCGGATCACCGCTGGATTCCTCGCCTGACCGCATCGGACGGGCGAGTGCACCCATCTTCAGGACATGGGACTTGGGGATGTCCTTGGTGAAATCAGCGACGTAATCATCAATCGGGTTCATCACCAGGTCCGCAGGAGTCCCCATCTGGACGATGTCGCCATCGCGCATGATCACGATCCGATCACCGAGCTTCATAGCCTCGGCCAGATCGTGGGTGATGAACACCATCGTCTTGTTCAAGTCGTGATGCAGCCTCATTACCTCGTTCTGCATGTCACGCCGGATAAGCGGATCCAGCGCACTGAACGGCTCGTCGAGGAACATCACCTCCGGATCCACCGCGAGGGCGCGCGCCAGGCCGACACGCTGCTGCATACCGCCGGAGAGTTGCTCGGGAAAGTGATTCGCGTACCCGTCGAGTCCGACGAGTTCGATCACTTCCCTGGCTCGATCATGGCGGGTCTCCTTGCGGACTCCGTTCACTTCGAGTGCGTAGGCGATGTTGTCGATCACTCGCCGGTGCGGAAGCAGGCCGAAGTGCTGGAACACCATCGAGAACTTGGTGCGCCGTAGTTCGCGGAGTCGGGCCTTCGAGGCCGTGAGGATGTCCTCACCTTCGAAGAAGACTTCCCCAGCCGTCGGTTCGATCAATCGGGTGAGGCACCGCACGAGCGTCGACTTGCCGGATCCCGATAGGCCCATGACGACGAACACCTCGCCTTTGGCGACGTCGAACGACACATCCCGGACGGCGGCTACGCAACCGGTCTTCTCCAGCAGTTCCGGCCGACTCAGGTGCGCGTCGGGGGAACCGATGATCGAGTCGGCATCCTCACCGAAGATCTTCCAAAGGCCGCGTACGGAAATCGCGGCGTCGGTGTCTACCTGCGAGTCGACGGTTGCTGTCGCGGTCATCGGGCTTCCTTCGCTGGTACGTCGAACCACCCGCTGGGTTTCGGGTCGAGGTTCTGATAAACGTGTTTTGCTTCCAGGTACTCGCCGAAGCCCTGAGCGCCGAGTTCCCGTCCTACTCCGGATTGCTTGAACCCGCCCCATTCTGCCTGAGGAAGGTAGGGATGGAAGTCGTTTATCCAAATCGTTCCGTGACGAAGGGCGTTGGCCACGCGCTGCGCCTTCGACCCGTCGCTTGTCCACACCGCTCCGGCGAGGCCGTAGTAGGTGTCATTCGCGATGGCGATCGCCTCGGTCTCGGCGCGGAAGGTCTCCACGGTGAGGACCGGCCCGAAGGACTCCTCCTGGACGCAACCCATGGAGGACGTGCAGCCGTCGAGGATCGTGGGCAAGTAGAAATACCCCTCCGTCAACCCCTCAGGCTCACGTCCACCGCACCGAAGGACCGCACCCTCCTCGAGGGCGCCGGCTACGTAGGCCGCCACCTTGTCCCGGTGGGCGGCACTGATCAAGGCGCCGGTTTGGGCATTGTCATCGTGGGGGCCACCGAGTCGGATGCCTTCCGCCGCCTCGACGAGGGCGTCGACGAAGGCATCGTGGATGGACTCCTCGACGATCAACCTCGCCCCAGCCGAGCAGACCTGGCCGGAATGCAAGAACACCGCGGTCAAGGCGTTGTCCACTGCGGCGTCCCAGTCCGCGTCGGCGAACACGATGTTGGGGTTCTTGCCGCCCAACTCCAATGCCACTTTCTTCACGGTCGCGGCGGCGGCTTCCATGATCCGTCGTCCAGTGGCGAGCCCACCGGTGAACGACACCATGTCCACATCCGGATGACTTGACAGCGGGGCACCAGCAGTCGGCCCGGCCCCCAGAACCAGGTTGCCGACTCCCGGTGGAAGTCCGGCATCCATCAGGTAGCGCATCAGCAGGATCGAGGTATGTGGGGTGAGTTCGCTGGGTTTGAGGACGAACGTGCAGCCGGCTGCCAACGCTGGAGCGACCTTCCAACTCGCCTGCAGCAGCGGGTAGTTCCACGGCGTGATGAGACCGCATACGCCTACCGGTTCGTACTGAATTCGGGAGATCGTTGTCGGGTTACCGGTATCGATGACTCGACCCGCGTCCTTGGGGATCTCGCCGGCGAAGTAGCGAAAGCACGAGACAACGTCGGCCACGTCGTAGCGGGCCTCGACGATCCGCTTGCCGGTGTCGGCGGATTCCGCCTCCGCCACCACGTCGGCTTCGGCCTCTAGTCGGTCCGCTACTGCGTGCAGTAGGCGGGACCTCTCCCACCCTGAGGTGTGCCTCCACTTCGATGCGTCGAAGGCCCGCTTCGCGGCTTGGATCGCTCGTACCGTGTCGGCTGAGTCGGCTTCTGGCACCTCGCCGACGACACGTCCGTCGGCGGGACAGGTGATCGTCCTGGTGGCCCCGCTAGCCGCCGAGCACCACTGCCCGTCAATCAGCAGCCCATCCACCGGCAATCCCGTCCTTCCCGCGAGCCCTCAGTGCGATACGTGGTCGCGGTGACGATAGAACGGAACAGGCTCGGGTGGGAGCGGATTCCCTCCAATGATGCGATCTGCCACCTTCTCCGCGATCATCATGGTGGGCGCGTAGATGTTCGCGTTCGTGACTGCCGGCATCACCGATGCGTCCACGACGCGAAGGCCATCGATGCCGTGCACCCGCATGGATTCCGGATCCACGACTGCCATCTCGTCGATGCCCATCTTGCAGGTGCATGAGGGGTGGTACGCGGTTTCCCCGTCGTGCCGCACCCAATCCAAGATCTCCTCGTCCGTCCTCACCGACGGGCCTGGTGAGATCTCTCCGCCGCTGTAGGGGGCGAAAGCGGATTGTCCGAGGATGTCCCGCGCTACGTGGATCGCCTCCACCCATTCGCGTTTGTCTTGCTCGGTGGTGAGGTAGTTGAACCGCAGC
>JBMTHB010000043.1:0-8518 GCA_049435845.1 Candidatus Nanopelagicales bacterium
TCGCCAAGCGGGATCGAGCGGGCCCTGGATGACCGCCCACGCGACAGCGGCGCCAGCCGCGGAAGCGACGTCTGATGCCCTTGGCTTGGGGTAGTGGCTGTCAGGTACCTCGAGCAGGTCGTCAAGGTCACCTATCACGTTCACATGCATCTGTGACAGTTCGCTCGCGTCCTGGCGGCCCCACGAAGAAACAAGTTCGAGGTGGGTCTCGGGTAAGTTCACTCGTGGCCCTCGATCCTCCCTCGCCATCCACGAGTTCTTGGACAGGTCGCGGGTGCCAAGTTTGATCCGCTTACGTTCGAGTTTCGCCGCCGCCGCTTCTCGGTTGATGGCCCGGAGCACCTCGACTTCGGCCATGGTCATCTGTGAATTGCCGGCGTGATCAGGCAAAGCTGGCAGCACGTTCGGCACTGCGTCCGATTCCAGAGCATCGCGAAACCTCGACCAGAGAACCCCTTTGTCCGATGTCGAGGGGGGCACGGTGATCACACTGAGGCTGTCCACGAGGGAAGCCCACCGTCGCACCAACCCCGGGTAGTAGTAGCTGCGCCAAAACGTGTAGTCATGGCCCTCATCCCACCGTGCTTCATGATCGGGCGGTGGAGAGGCCTCGCGTTGATGGATCCTCATCTTGACGTAACGTTCAAGAGATATGCGATGCCCGTTGGCCACATGCTGAGTCCAGGACGAGATGAAGATCGCTGGCAATGCACGCAGGCACGCGATCGCATGAACGGGAACCCCAGGTAATCGCGTGAGAAGGGCTCGCGCAGCTGAGCTCTGCAGGCCACCAGCGGCCTCTGCCGAGAGAACCACGACCCCGGGAAAGTCGTCGATCTGTCGAACGAGATTGGCGAGTGGGGCCGGGGAGATTCCCGACCATGCCCCCCGGCGGCCTGCGCGTGCTTCCTCGACGGAGAAGACTGCAGCTACATGGTTGTACCGGTCTGCTCCAGCCATCCGGGTGGGATAGAGAACATCGTGTTCGAGCAATACCGGTGCGAGTGCGGTGAGTGTCTGCTGCAGGAAAGTGCTACCGGTCTTTCGTGGACCTATATGAAGGACTATTCGCGTAGCCATCGCAATAGACGGGTAAACCTAGCTTGTGGCGACGGGCTGATAGGACGAGGGCACCTGGCCGATGATCACAATGGACTCCGGCTTTCTCGCATTTCCACTCTCGATGACGAATCCGTTGCCTCTCTCGGCAGTGAAACTAGCCTCGACGGTCAACGTGCGCGAGCACGATGGGTCAGTGCTCAGTGGAAAATCGAGAACCGCGTATGTCCACGTTGCGTGGTGCTGCTGCGCTGAGACCGTAGCTCGACCGGCTCCTTGCTGTTGTGTTGCCCGCTGGACTGGGCATGTCGCTCCTGGGGTTACGGGCACCTGTCGGATTGTCAGAGCCGAGGAAATCGTTGAACTCCCATTGATCGCCACGGAAGGCTGCTTTCGACACGCGCGGGGGTAGTCGCGCTCGATGCAGTTCGTGAGTGAGAACTCAGCCGCAATGCCTAAAGATTCCGATGGATCGATCTTGAAAGTCTTGGATACCTTCATTGTCCGGCTAGGCTTGACTGGTACGTCCTTTTTGGGCACGCGCGCGCCGGTCAATTGCAGTTGTCCTAAAGGTGCAGTGACCAGCATGTGTGATGCGTCGGGTCCCACGACCGAGCCGGTCGCCAACACTAGGTTTCCCGACCCGGCATTACTGGAACCTTCGCAGACACCAGGTTCGCACACATTGGCCACCGAAGAGCATTTCCAGGTGCCTGGCTCATTCACGTTTAGTACGAAGGATGCGACTGTTCCTCCGTCACCTTGGGGCCAGAAGTTTCTACCGGTCTCCATACCTGTCACAGTCTTGCCCGAGGGGGCTGTGCACTGGATGGTCTGCCCTAGAAAAAGTCGATTTGATGCCTCTTCAATCAAGAGCAACGACGTAACGAAGCGTCGTTCCTTTTGCGGACCTGCTGTAAAACTCACCTCGAAGACCGGCTGCTTGTGGTGCAGTTCAGGCTTTAGGGATGTGGCAATGGGCGTGAGATCGGTGAGCGGCTCACTTCCCGGAGTGCCGACCGCCGGTCCCATCGGGAGCGCAAGGGCGACGATGGACAGGACTCCGGCTATTGCGGCAGTTCTACTCACGAGCGTGGCTCCTTGAGACTCGGCTTAGCAGGATCATCATGCCTCCACGGTCTGGGTCCTTCGCCGCTGCCCCCCCGAGGGTGGGCGCAAGCCGCTAGCGTCTCCATATGACCCCGGAAGACTCCGTGCTTGCGGCTTGTGCCAGCAGCCTGGCCGATTCGGACATCGTCACTGACCCGGACCGGCTACCCACTTATCAGCGTGATCGATCGACCGGCTCTCCGGCCGGCGAGCCGTTCGCGGTGGTGTTCCCCCGAACGACCGAGCAGGTGTCCGATGTCTTGGCAGCAGCACACGAGCATCGAGTGCCTGTGGTGCCGCGCGGTGCAGGATCGGGTTTGTCGGGTGGTTCGAATGCGATCGATGGGTCGCTGATCGTGTGTGTGGAGAAGATGCGCGATGTCCTGCTCGTAGATGAGGGCAATGGCTTCGTGGAAACCCAACCAGGCATCTACAACACCGAGCTTCGTGAGCACGTTGCCAAGCATGATCTTTGGTACGCACCAGATCCGGCATCGAAGGATTTCTGCTCGATTGGCGGCAACGTCAACACCAACGCCGGTGGATTGTGCTGCGTGAAGTACGGAGTCACACGTGACGCTGTCCTCGGCCTGGAAGTGGTGCTCGCCGATGGGCGGATCACCCGAATGGGACGCAAGACGATCAAGGGGGTCGCCGGGTACGACCTGACCGGTCTCATGGTCGGAAGCGAGGGCACATTGGGCATCGTCACGATGGCTCGTTTGCGCCTCGGACCGATCCCTCCCACGCCATCGACGGTGGTTGCCGTCTTTAGTGACATTGGGGGCGCCGGTCGTGCGGTGAGTTCGATCATGAACGAGTTGCGCCCGAGCATGCTGGAGTTGATGGACAACACTTCGATTGTTGCCGTCGAAGAGTGGCGATCGATGGGGCTGGATACGTCAGCGGGCGCGCTCCTCATCGCTCAGTTCGACTCTCCTGGTGCCGAGGGCGATGCTCGCAGGCTCGGGGAATTGTGCGAGGCGGCCGGCGCGTCCGAGACGTTCGTGTCCGAGGATCCGGAAGAAGCGGAAATGCTGGTCGGCGCCCGACGCATGGTCATTCCGGCTCTCGAGTCATCTGGTGATTGGCTGCTCGACGATGTTGCCGTACCGCGAACACGGCTCGCGGACACCATGGTGCAGATTCAGGAAGTGGCCGAACGTAACGACGTTCGCATCGCCTCCTTCGGCCACCTCGGCGACGGCAATCTGCACCCGACCATCGTCACACCTCACGGGGATGCGGATGCTGCGGCTCGCGCACTTGTGGCTTTCGACGAGATCTTGGATGTGGCACTCGCGAACGAAGGCACCATCACCGGGGAGCACGGCGTCGGCTCGCTCAAGCGTGAAGCCCTCGCCAAGGAACTCGACGACGTGCAGATCGACCTGCATGCGCGGATCAAGGCGGCGCTCGATCCGCGCGGGATCCTCAACCCCGGGAAGGCGATCCCTCGCTGGTAGATCCCCCGCTAGAGCTCGAATCGTCCGCCTGAAGCGCGATCTCCGGTTCGTCGAAGTCGGCGATTGACTCCTTGATCGGGCGCCGAATGATCCAGGTGAAGAAGGCAACCACGGCGATGAGTCCGCCGATCACCTCGATCGCCTGCAGGGTGCCCTGGCTGGCGAACTCGAATAGCGGAGCCCCGATCTGCTGGCTGAGGATGAAGACCGCCATAACCAGGACGAACCAGCCGAATACCTTGCGTAGCAGGTCGGGATGGATCTTGCCCACGACGCGGCTTCCGACCAGCGCACCGATCACCGCCATCCCCGTGACGATCAGCGTGACCGGCCAGATGCTCGCTCCGTCGGCGAGCGTGGTGGTGGCGGTATTGATGGAGATGAACGAGTCCCCACCGAATTTCAAGGCGTAGCCGAAGAAGCCGGCGAAGGACTTCATGGCCACCACCAACAAGCTCGTGGCAACCGCATTAGGCATGGGAAGCCCACCGAGGAGCGCCAGCGCCGGAACCACGAGGAATCCACCGCCGGCACCGACGAGACCGGTGACCAGTCCGACGATGAGTCCATCCAAGATGATCCGAAACAGCGGTAGTCCCTTGTGCGGGCCGTGCCCCTTTACCTGCTTGCGGCCGCGGATCATCGCCACTGCGGTCACGCCCATCATGACCGAGAACGCTGCGAGTAGAAGCGCTCCGGGAAGAAGCGAACCGATCTGGCCTCCGATGAATGCGCCGACCATTCCGGCGGCACCGAAGATCAAACCGGTCTTCCAGCGCACACGGCCAGCCCGCGCGTGCGCGATCAGACCGAACATCGATGTCACGGCGACAACGAACAAACTCGCAGTGATGGCCTGCTTGGCGTCGAAACCCACCACGTAGACCAACAGCGGGGTGGTGAGGATCGAACCACCTCCACCGAGCAATCCGACGGCGGCGCCGATGAACAGCGCGAGGGCTGCAGCGAGGATGACCATTACTTCTCCCGAGGATTTCTAGTGTGCTGTTCCGGTCATGGGCGTGAGGGTGGAGACTCCAGGGCGCCATTCGGCTTCGAAGCTGAATCGATCTCCGCGGATGTACGTCTCGCGCCATTCCGCGGGGATGTCGGCGGCCAGAGCCATTCGCTCGATGTACAGCACGGCAACCTCACGCGGCAGCGCGAGGATCTCGGCGATGTGCGAGGGCGCGGTTTGCGCGGTCACTCGCTCCTGACCCGCATCAGGGCGCACCCCGCATCTGGTCGCTAAGGCGTCGTACAGACCACCACGGGTGAAGTCTGCTTTCAACAGCGGAGCCGCCGTGTCCTTGGGCAACCACGCGGTGTCGACGGCGAGAGGTTCATCGCCTGCGAATCGAATGCGTTCGAGTACCACCAGTTCCGCGTTCGCGGGAAGCTGCAGGTTGACGGCTACCGATGGATTGGTGGTGGTGCTGAGCCGACGCACCTCGCTGCGCTGAGGTACGCCCTGGTCCTCGATGGTGCGGAAGAGTGAGTAGAGAGTGCCGAGGTTCTGGGAGTAGGAGTTGGCTTCGATCGTGGTGCCGCGGCCGCGTTCACTGCGCAAGATGCCCTCGTCTCGCAGGACCCGCAGCGCCTCGCGGATGGTGTGCCGACTGACGTCGTATTGCTCGGTGAGGGCTATCTCCCCGGGAAAGCCCTCCTCGAACGCCCCACTGGTGACCCTCCGCCGGATGTCCGCACTCACCTGGGCCCACAGGGGCACCGGGCTGGACCGATCGGGCAGCACCGGGCCCAGGCCGGCGATACGTCCTGGGAAAAGGGCTGCGGGGGGCGTCACAATGTGCCATTGTACGGATGTCCGGACATTTATCAACCTAGTTTTGCGGTCATCGACCGAAAAGACAGTGAAGGATCCAGATGAACCAGAAGCATCAGATCGTCATCATCGGCGGTGGAACCGGCGGCATCACTGTCGCAGCGCGCTTGAAGAAGGCTGGAATCGCGGATGTTGCGCTGATCGAACCGTCCGACACCCACTACTACCAACCGCTATGGACACTCGTGGGTGGCGGCCGCGCCAAAGCGCCTGAAAGCGCGCGCTCGATGGCGTCAGTGATCCCTGCGGGCGTGACGTGGATCAAGGACGCGGTCGTCTCGGTCGATCCTGACGCGCACACGGTCACCACGGCGAGTGGTCGCGTGGTGGGCTACGACCGTCTCGTTGTCGCCGCGGGCATCCAACTCGATTGGGGTGGCATCCCCGGTCTGACCGAAGCTCTCGGCAAGGACGGCGTATCGAGCAATTACCGATACGACCTTGCTCCGATCACCTGGCAGAACGTGCAGAAGACGAAGAGCGGTAATGCGGTCTTCCATATGCCGCCCAATCCGATCAAGTGCGCAGGTGCACCACAGAAGATCGCCTACCTCGCGTGCGATTACTGGCGCCAGCAGGGCGTGCTGGGGAACATCAAGCCGATCATGGTGTTGCCGACACCCGGAATGTTCGGTGTGAAGGTCTGGTCAGACGTTCTCGTCCAGGTGGCGGCGGGCTACGGGATCGACGTTCGGCTCAATTCTGTTATCACCGATATGGATCCCGCGAAACACACGGTCACAATCAAGAACAACGAAACCGGCGAGACCGAAACGATCGAGTACTCCTTCGCACATATGACGCCACCGCAGAGCGCACCCGACTGGATCAAGAACTCACCGCTCGCCGATCCTGACAACGCGATGGGCTACGTGGGAGTGAACAAGCACACGCTGCAGCACAACGTCTATCCGGACATCTTCGCTCTCGGTGACTGCACCACCACACCGAACTCCAAGACCGGCGCCGCGATCCGCAAACAAGCGCCGGTGCTCGTGGAGAACCTGCTTGCCACTCTGCAGGGTGGCGTGGGTGCGGGAAGCTACGACGGGTACGCCTCGTGCCCCATCACCACGAGCCGCAAGAAGATGCTGCTGTGTGAATTCGACTACGACCTCAATCTGCGGCCATCGCTTCCCCTGGTCGACCAGAAGAAGGAGTTCACCGACTACACGCTGCTGAAGAAGGTGGGACTACCGAATCTGTACTGGAACTTCATGCTGAAGGGACGGGCGTAGCAGCTGCGCTGATCGCTCGAAGTTCCGACACCAGCGCCGCACGCAGCACCTGCGCGCGCTCGGCGATCAGCCGCTGCTCGCGGGCGTACTCCTGTCGACCCTCGGGAGTCTCGATGGCTATCGGGGCGTAGCCGAAAGCGCTGACGTCGTAGGGGGATGCCCGCATGTCTACCTCGCGTGCGTGAACTGCGAGTTCGAAGCAATCCAGTACGAGCTCCCCGGGAACATGCGGCTGGAACCACATGGCGTACTTGAACAGGTCCATGTTCGCGTGAATGCAGCCCGGTTGCTCCAACTGCGGCTGGTTCGCGCGCGTCGGCTCGACCGCGTTCAGCGGGGCAGCGGCCTCGGTGAAGAAGCGGAAAGCGTCGATGTGAGTGCAGCGCAGCCCGACTTCGTGCACCGCTGCATCGATCCGTTCCATGGTCAATCGCAGGGGCAAGTGTGCGTGGCGGAAATCGGCAGGCGCGGCCTGGTAGACCATCGCCCACTCGTGCATGCCGAAGCAGGAGTGCTGCGCTGGACGGGACATCGTTCCCTCGAGTATGCGCAGGGTGAGAAACAGTCGGCCGGCGTCTGCAGTCAGGGGATCGATGCGGAAGCCGTGCGCGCCACGCACGTAGCCCGATGAACACGAGGCCGGCGCCCAGTTTCCGAGGAGTTCGACCCCCAAGCCCGGGTGCCAGGTGCGCAATCGGCCGGGGGAGTAGGGGTAGTACTCGAACAGGAAGTCCATCACCGGGTGCTTTTCACCGCGGTGTCGTCTCTCCAAGTGCGGAATAGTCCATTGATCGGCTCGACCGGCGTGCTGGGCCGCCCGTTGCCGCCATGTGGATTCGGGCAGCAGGCGATTGTCGACCTGCTCGTCGACCAGATCCAGCACGGTCCGACGGTACGTCAGAACCCGTGAGGCAGTCACCTACCCTTCGACATGTGGACCCCGACGACCTGCTACCCGAGCAGACCCGCGACGATCAGGAATCACGTGATGATCGCGACCAGGAAGACCGTGACCAGTGGTTGCGAGATCAGGTACCTCCGCACCACGGGTGAGTCAGCGCCGCTAGTTGCGCTTAAGCAGATCGCGGATCTCGGTGAGGAGTGCGATGTCCTCGGGGGTGGGTCCCGGCTCGACCGCCTTGTTCGCCTCCTGGCGTTGGCGAAGTCGGTTCAACGGCGCGACGAGGGCGTAGTAGATCACCAACATCGTGATGATGAACGTGATGATGGAGTTGATCAGTAACGTGAAGTCGAACACCTGGCCGTTGACCGTGAGCGCTCCGACGTCCACCCCGCCACCGAGGGCCAATCCGATAAGCGGATTGACCATCGCTGTGGTGAAGTCGCCGACGAGCGCGGTGACCGCGGCTCCGGCAACAACTGCGACGGCGAGATCGATGACGTTGCCGCGGCAGGCGAATTCTCGAAAGCCCTTCAACATCGACGCACCTCACTCACGTGTGTTCGGTCGAATGATGACACCCATTCCGCTCGCAGCGTGGGAGGTGAGGGCCACTCCCTGCTCCTCGGCGACGGCCACCACGACCACCGCATCGGAGGACGTACCGAATCCAGATGCGGGAATCAGAATGATGCGAGCCTCACGCGAGGTGTGATTCTCCCCGATGAAGTCGATGACCATGCCGGGTTCCAGCGCTTGGATGACTCCACTCGGTCGCACCACGACGGGCACCGCTACTTCTCCGCGAGCAAGGACCACGGAAGCCGACTCCACCGACACCGGTGTTGCGGGACGCAGCGCGGAAATCAGGAAGACGACGCCTAGGCCGGCGAGCACGGAG
>JBMTHB010000044.1:0-8489 GCA_049435845.1 Candidatus Nanopelagicales bacterium
CGCGGCCGGCTGCCATTCCTCGGTGGGCATGTCCAGGACATCGACCGGCTCGGTGACTCCTACGGAGTCGAGGACCTCGTCGACCTTCTGCGCGACGTTCGAAGAGGTCAACTTCTCCGGAAGATCCATCACCTTGCGTGCAGGCGGCACGAATCCGGCCTGCAGCACCTGCGGGTCATCACCAGCGGAAGGGTTCGCGCTGAGGGACCGGCTCGCGTCAGCCTCCACCGACGGTGCGGCTCCGGCGACGAGCACCGGCTCGGGCTCGGATTGCCCGGTGAGTACATTCGCCCCTACCACGAAGGCAAGGCCCACCACGCTCGCGGCCACCAGCGGTGTGGTCCACCGGCCACCCGGCAGGGCCCGCAGCCGACCACTGCGTGGGCGTTCATCGGAGAGTTCGGCGGTGGCGATCGCTGCGGATATCCGATCCCACACGGCGGCTGGCGGAGACTCCAGCGGTGAGCCATCTAAGGAGCGGGACCACTCGCGCAATGCGCCTCGAACCGCGTCTTGCACCCGGGGGTCGAAGGAGAGGTCGTCGTCGACCGGACGCAGGCCGGAGTCGCCAACGTCGCTGTTCTGGTCGTCTTCAGTGCTCATAGGTCGCTCACCTCCTCTCGGCCGTGTCCGGATTCCCCGATTCCCCGTTTCCTCCGACGGGTGGCGGGGGCGAGTGGTTCCCCGCCGGGGATGCGCTCGGATTCTCGCGCAAGAACCCCAGCGTTTCGGCCAGTTTCGCTCGACCGCGCGAGCATCGACTCTTGACCGTTCCCGGCGGGCATTGCAGTATCGCGGCGGCCTCGTCCACCGAATAGCCCTCGACGTCGACGAGCACTATCGCCTCACGTTGCGGTTCGGGCAGATCGGCCAGGGCCCGAGCGATCAGCATCTGGGTCTCGCGCGTCTCGATCGGATCGGCAGGAATGCCGCCACGTCCGACCGGGGTCGCGTTCGCGGTGGGACCGCCGCCAGTGTCGTCCTCCGGCAGCGGCACGCTGAGGCGTACCGAACGCCGGCGGAGGCGATCCAAGCTCGCGTTCACCACTATCCGGTGCAGCCAGGTGGTGACTGCGGACTCGCCGCGGAACTGCGCGGCGCGACGGAAGGCGGAGATGAGCGCGTCCTGCAGGGCGTCGGCAGCCTCCTCGGGATCGCCGGTCGTGCGCAGCGCGACCGCCCAGAGCCGATCCTTGTGCCGGGCGATCAATGCACCGAATGCCTGGTCATCGCCGGCGATGTGTGCCTCGAGCAACTCCTGATCGGAAATCGACTCATCGGACACGTCGTGAGCCTACTGATCGCGACACGCTGCTTATTGCCGCGCGATCGGTCTTACGCGATCAGTCCTGCGTGAACGTCTCCTGCGGATCCAGACCGGTGATCGTCACTTGGCGGATTCCTCCCTGGTAGCGCGGCTCGTCGGTGCCCGCGGTCTCAGGGATCACCGGCAACCCGGTCAACCAGATGAGTACGTACTGACCGATGACGGTGCGCGGAGAACGCAAGGTGATCTCGGGTCCGGCGTCCTTGACGGATGCGAACTCGGTCCACAGATCAGGCTGGTCGAGGATCTGGTCTGCTACTCGGATATCGAGGTCCGTGCCGAATCCGACGAGATCCACTTCCACAGTGGAGAGCTGTTTCGGACTGCCGAGGTCGACGATCAAGCCGACACCACCTTTGCGTCCGACACCGGGGGTGTCGTACTTGCGGGTGAGCCACGCCGTGGTGCCGTCGGAATCGATCGCCCGCTCTGCTCGAGGTTCGCGCTCACGCCCTTGGGCGCCATCGATCTGTCCGTCACCGTCATCGTCGCTGAGCGGGTCGTAGGAAACCGCACTGAGGATCGGGAGTACCGCGGTCAGTCCGGAACTGAAGTCCTCCTCGAACGGAACGGCCTCGGAGTCCAACACCGCAGCGATCTGAGATTGCGCGGCGGCCTGCTGTTCCTCCACAGCAGGGTTCGCGGTCAGTTGCCTCCAGCCCACCCACGCGATTCCGACGACCATGGCGGCGGCGACGATGACAGCGAGAACACGACGTACATATCCAGCTGGTGTCACGGTGCGTTGCGAGACAGCACCATCGGTGGTGTCGGACCCGTCCCGCGGCCTGGAGGGTGCAGGAGTAGTACGACCCAGATTGCCCGCCGCGGTTCGCAGTCGGGCACCGACACCTGCCGCGGCGCTGCCCGACACCGGAGCCAGATAGTCGATCGCGGAACCGGCCGCGACCGCGAACCCCTCCACGGAGGTGATCGGCATCGATCCGCGTGGCCGCGACACCTGTCGCACCGATCGGGTCACCAGATCGTCGACCTCGCTGGGCACTCCGGCGCGAACCCGGGAAGGCATCGGCACCGTGCGGCCGGCCGCGGGGGCCAGCGGAATGTGCACGGTGCCCGGGTCTATGGACAGGGCCGGCCACCGACCGGTGACCATCGCGTACAGCAGGCCGCCGAGCCCGTCGACATCCGCATCCGGTGCGGCCGGATCGATCGGTCCGAACAAGGCGGCATCGATGGCCAGCCCGCGGATGCGCACCTCACCCGCCTCGGTCCACAGCACACAGGTGGGGCGAAGACGTCCGTGACCGACGTCGTGCTGGGCGCACACCGCGAGCGCGCGGGAGATCTCGGTGATGATCTCCACCGCGACCGTCGGGTCGAACAGTCCGCCACCCCCGAGACGATCGGCGAGGTGCTGGCCGGTCGCCCACTCGCTGACTACCGCCGTGCGTGCCTGGGATCCGTTCACGCCCGGGACGTCCAGCACATCCAGGATGCGCAGCAGGCGGCGATCGTCGACGAGTGCGGCCGCGCGTGCGGCGCCGAGCACGCGATTCACTCGGGCGTCGTCCTTGCGGATAAGCCGGATCGTGACCGGTCGATCCAGGATCTCGTCGTGCCCACGCCATAACTCGGTGGGGAACTGGCGGAAGCCATCGAAGTCCTCGCCGGGGGAGTGGACGCTGATCAACTCCAAGAGCGTGTATCGATCGATGCGACCGGGTGCTTGCTCGCTCACCTGCGCACCACCTTGGATGTCACCATCGCCAAGGCCCGGGACACTTCTCGAACGCGCAGCGCCCATGCCAGGACGATGAACAACGCCGTGCCGATGGAACCGAGCACCACGATCGCGGCGAACGACGTCAGCTGAGCCGACCACCCCTCCAGGGGTGCAACGGCGACCAGGAGTCCACGAAGCACGGTGACGGCGATGACGGTCAGCACACCGGCCACGGTGAGCCGAATCAAGACCGAGATCGTCGGCCCAGAATCGACACCGCCGAGTCGGCGCGCCAGCCATACCCACAACACGGCGAAGCCGAACCAGTAGGCGAGGACATAGCCGATGGCGATGGCCGCGATCTGTGGACCGCCCGCGGAGCTCACGCCGAGGCCTGAGAGCGCCGAGAACAAGACGATGATGAGAACCAGCATCACCCCCGAGAACATCACCGTCACAACGAAGGGAGTGCGGGTGTCCTCAAGGGAGTAGAAGCCACGAAGCAGGACGTAGAAGAGCGTGAACGGCAGAAGGCCAAGCATGAAGACTCGCACGATGTCGCCCATGACGGACGCTTGTTCGACGGTGGCGGCGCCGTAGCCGAATAAGACGACACCGATATCCGAACCCAGGATGAACAGCAGCGCCGCGACCGGAGTGATGAGGGCCGCGACCATCCGCATCGCTCCCCCGATGTCCTGTCCTATCTCCTTGAACTTGCCATCGTGCGCCAATCGACTGATCGCGGGGAGCAGGGCGGTGACGATCGAGATGGTGATGACGCTGTGCGGAAGCATGAACACCAGGTGCGCCTTCTGGTACGTGGTGATGCCTGCCGCGGTGGCGCCGGTGGCGGCTGCGTCCACGTTGGCCTGCGCCGCGAGTCGGGTGATCACCACGTAGGTGAGTTGGTTCACCAGTACCAAGCCGACCGTCCAGCCGGCGAGTTTGCCTGCCTTACCCAGACCCTGGTCTTTCCAATCGAAGCGGGGTCGCCACCGGTACCCGGCGCGCGAGAGCACCGGAATCAAGATGACCGCCTGCACCACCACACCCAAAGTCGTGCCGATGCCGAGCAGCAGCACCTGCCCGGTGGTCAACACTCCGTCGGCCGCAGCGGATGTGCCAGCAACCCAGATGAATATCGAGAATGTGGCGATCGCGACGATGTTGTTGGCGATGGGTGCGAACATCGGCGCACCGAACTTTCCGCGTGAATTCAGTACCTGCGACAACATCGTGTACAGGCCGTAGAAGAAGATCTGCGGCAGACACAAGCGCGCGAAGGCCACCGCGAGGTCGTATTCGGCCTGCGGGTAGTCGGCGGGCGTGTAGAGGTCGACTATCCAAGGAGCTGCGACAACCGACACAATCGCCAAGGCGAGCAGGATCGTCGCGGTCGCGGTGATCAGCCGATCGGCATAGGCCTTACCGTCGTCGGCGTCGGCCTCCATCCTGCGCACGAGTTGTGGAATGAAAACGGCGTTGAGCGCTCCGCCCACTACGAGGATGTACACGATGGTCGGTAGCGAGTTGCCCAGGGAGTACGCGTCGGATACCAGATAGAAGCCCAAGGCGGCGGCAAGTGCGATGTCACGAGCGATGCCGGTGATGCGGGACACCACCGTGCCGGTAGCCATCACCGAACTCGCACCGATCAACGCACGGTTCCTACTCATCGACGTCACCACCTCTGCGGGCGACGGCGATTCGTCTGGTCACACCGACCACCACGAAAACGACGATGGCGACGAAGGCGATCGCAACCACCCAAGCGGCAGCTCGGGCATAGGCGGTACTCGCCAACTCGATGCGGGCCGGTGTGCCGAATTCCAAACCGTCGGGAGTGAGGAGCTGCACTCGAACCGGCAACGCGTTGCTACCGACCACCCGCGCCTCGATGTCCACGCTCACCTTGCGACCTGGTTCCACGGTGATGTTCGAAAGCGGCGCTGACTCCAAACGGATGGAGGGCGATGCGCGCAACTCCACGCCCACGGTGACTGCTCTATCGAGTGAGTTCTCGATGGTGATAGGAACCCGACCGATCTCTCCGGAAAATGTCACGGTCCCATCGGACAACACGTTGACCTGATCGATCTGACCGGTGAGTTGGGAGCGGACCGTTTCGAGAAGTTCGCTCCCCGTCTGCGGTTCGCTTCGCCATGCACTCGATTCGGTTCGCAGCAGTGCGGAAGCGAAGGAGTCCGAGACTCCGATCGGGTTGTCCAGCACACTTGTGAAGGACGCGAGTTCGCGTCCCACAGATCGGACCTCGGCGAGATAGTCGGCGGTCAACTCACTTTCCAGCGCCTTGCTGCCGTAGGCACCGCGATCACGGCGAAGCGGATTGACCGGTGATTCCAAGAACTCGCCCATACTCAGTGGCTGCAGCCACGGTGCGCTCAGTGTGGCTCGCAACAGCGAGTTCACCACGGCGGGCGAGGGATCCCATCGGATGTCGTCGGGTCCGACGACGATGGCCCGCGATGGCGCATCCGCGGGAATGGTGCCCGCGAGCACCGCGGATTCGGCGAGGAACGTCTGGCGCACCAGGATCGATTTGGATCGACTGGCCTGGGGTTCGGTGAGAAGTGCGGACATCCGTGGCTCACGCAACACGGCCTGCAGTGCACCGAAGGATGTGTTGATCACCGCGCGCCCAGTATTCGCGCCCGCGTAGGCGTTCTGTGCGCGAAGCGCACGACCGGAGAGGATGACTGTGCGAACCCCCGCAGACGCGAGGAGATCTGCAGTCTCCTTGTCCAATCGACCGAACGGCGCCCAGTACAGGCCGCCGATCACTTGCTGGCCGATGGCGGTGGCGGCGATGGGTGCGGCCTGGGTGATCGCCCGCACCACATCGGTATCCATACCGGCGCGGGTCAGTGCGACGGCGTCGACGTCGGCATACGGAATGACGCGCAAGGTCGGATTGGTAGTCGCTGGCAGCCGGGACGCATCGAGCGCCGATTGCAGTGACTCCAACCAGGCGCGAGCGGCGCCGCCGCGGTCACCGACCACAGCCGAGCCCCCACGCTGCACCTGATAACCGTCGGTCATGTCCTGCACCGCTTGCAGAAGAGCCGGGTCGGCAATCCAACTCACCGACCTCGGCTGCAAGGAAGCCGACTCCACGAGCGTCGTCAGTCGCCCGCCGGGGGAAACCGCCTGCGGGGTCCGATCATTCAAGAACACACCGTTGGCCTCACGCGCGGGCCAGTCGGCCAATGGCCACAACCACACCAGTTGCACGGGCTCCACCGGATCGGGGAACCACGGCAGGAACGTGCGCACCATGCCCTGTCGATCGTCGAGTTCTGAGTCACCGCTGCGCTCACCGAGAACCTCGACGCCGATCGCGTAGACACCGTTTCCCGGAAGCGGCAGTTCGGCGAGCGGAATACGGATGCTGAACGTCGCTTGTCCTCGCGGCGGAAGCGTTTCGGTGATGTCCGACTCGGTGGCGTCGATGATCACGTCGGTCGGTTCGGTGTCCTCGGTTCGCAGCGCTGCTCCGGTGACTGCGTCGATCTGCGAGCGCGCGGTGATCGGTCGGGACGACAGGCGCAGCCGGACGGAGACGTCGGACATCACATCGCCGGAGTCGTTGACGATCCGACCATCCACCCGCAGATTGGCATCCGGTGCGGGGACGACCGGTGTCAAGCGATCGATGAACACCCCGATGGGGGCGTCGTCGACGGCCCGAACCGGGGATGTCGGCAACGCCGTCAGCGCGCCGACCGACAAGGCGAGCATGCCCAGCATCGCTACGAGGCGGGCGGCGGAACTGCGCTTAGCTGGCATCGGCCAGAAGTTCGGGCACCCGCGCGATCAGGCGACGCTCATCGGCGTAGGCCAGACGATCGGAGAGTTCGTCGAGTGGAATCCAGGCGACCTGGTCGACCTCGGCGTCGTCGCTGTTCAACTCCCCACCCTCGGCCAGCATGAGGTAGTGGTGCACCGTCTTGTGGATGCGTTGACCCTCCGCCGTGAAGTAGAAGTCGATGACCCCGAGCGGGGCCACCACCCGGCCCGCTATCCCGGTCTCCTCCGTCACCTCCCTGACCGCGGCGGCCTCCAGGGATTCACCCGCCTCGAGGTGCCCCTTGGGCAGGGACCAAGTGAGGTTGCCGTGACTGTTGGTGCGCCCGATAATCGCTGCGAACAGCCGCCCACCTCTCTGGGTGTCCAGGACGAGACCGCCGGCGGACGTCTCCTCCACGATTCGCCGGCCCATGGGGCGAGGATAAACCGCACCGCGCACTAGCCTTGTGCGTCGTGTCCGGCGAACAGCAGGTGCTGCGCAAGCAGGCTCTTGCCTCCCTTGCGCCCGTGGCCGGCCTCCTCCAACGGATCGGCGAGCGCTTCGCGGCAGCGGATCGACAGATCGCCCTGGTGGGCGGCCCGGTTCGCGACGCTCTCCTCGGGCGATTCACCGGGCACACCGACCTGGATTTCACCACCGACGCGGACCCCGACCAGGTGCTGGCCCTGCTCGAAGGACTCGCCGAGACCACCTGGGATGTGGGGATCAGGTTCGGCACCGTCGGCGCCCGCATCGACGGCCGTGATGTGGAGATCACCACCTACCGCTCCGAGGCTTACGACCCCGAATCGCGCAAGCCCGAGGTGGCCTTCGGCACGGAGCTGGCCGAGGACCTGGTCCGCCGCGACTTCACCATCAACGCGATGGCGCTCACCTTGCCGGCGATGGAGTTCGTCGATCTCTTCGGTGGCATCGAGGATCTGGCGCAACGCAGGATCCGCACCCCCGGAACCGCGCAACAGTCCTTCGACGACGATCCGCTGCGTATGTTGCGCGCGGCGCGCTTCGCGGCCCAACTGAACTTCACGGTGGACGACGACGTCATTGCTGCCATGCGCGATCAAGCCGCGCGCATCGAGATCGTCTCGGCGGAACGGGTGCGGGAGGAACTGACCAAGATTGTGATGAGCGACCACCCGCGCATCGGATTGACGTTGATGGTCGACACCGGACTCGCCGACTATGTACTCCCGGAGCTACCGCTATTGCGTTTGGAGGAGGACGAGCATCACCATCACAAGGACGTGTACGAACACACCCTCACGGTGCTGGAACAGGTCATGACGTTGGAAAAGGCGCACGCGCCGACGTGCGAACCTGATCTGACGTTACGTCTCGCGGCGTTGCTGCACGACATCGGCAAGCCGAAGACGCGACGCTTCGAGGCCGGTGGCAAGGTGAGTTTCCACCACCACGAAGTCGTCGGTGCGCGCATGACCAAGAAGCGGATGCAGGCACTTCGCTATCCGAACGATCTGACCGACGACGTCGCCCAGCTCGTGGAGTTGCATCTGCGTTTCCACGGCTACGGAACCGGTGAGTGGACCGACTCTGCGGTGCGCCGCTATGTGCGCGATGCCGGCGATCAACTCGTCCGGTTGCACAAGTTGACCCGAGCGGACAGCACCACCCGGAATCGCAAG
>JBMTHB010000045.1:0-8376 GCA_049435845.1 Candidatus Nanopelagicales bacterium
GACGGTCCTTCGCGCTGCGGCGATCACGGGGCGGGTCTGGGCCATGTGTCGTATTATTGCCGATCGACAAGGACACGCACTATCGCGAGCCCCGCAGGGAGTGACGGCATGACGGAAACCTCCTTGCGCTGCCTGGTCACCGGCGCCAGCCGGGGTATCGGCGCCGCCATTGTGGCCCAATTGGACGCGCAGGGACATCGAATCGCTCTGACGGCGCGCGGCCCGCAGGACCTGCAGGCGCGCGCCGAGCAGTTGAACCAGCCGCACCTGGTACTGCCCGCCGATGCGACGGATCCGCGCGCGCCCTCCCGGTTGCGCGCGCTCATCGATCGGGAATGGGGCGGGATCGACGTGCTGGTGGTCAATGCCGGCGAGGGCATTGCCGCTCCTTTGGCCAAGACCGACGACGCCCTGTGGGATTCGTCCATCGCGGTTAACCTCACGGCGCCGTTCCGTTTCCTGCGCGAGTTCGTGCCGACGATGGTCGAGCAGGGATTCGGTCGCGTCGTCGTCATCGCTAGCGTCGCTGCGAAGGTAGGCGCTCCGTACATCAGTGCCTACGCAGCGGCCAAGCACGGCGTCTTGGGTCTGGCTCGATCAGTTGCCGCCGAAGTCGCGACTTCGGGAGTCACTGTCAACGCGGTATGTCCGGGCTACGTCGACACCCCGATGACGCAGCGGTCGATCGAGACGATCGTCGAGCGAACCGGACGCACCTACGCGCAGGCGCGCGAATCCCTGGAACGTCATCAACCGATCGGGCGCCTGATCAGCCCGCAGGAAGTCGCGTCGGCTGTCGCGCACTGCATCGCCGACACAGGAGCCTTGAACGGACAATCGATAACCATCGATGGCGGAGGAGTTCAATCATGACGGTACGACGCATCAACCCACCGGAGTTGGCTCCCCCTGTGGGGTTCTCGCACGCGGTGGTGGCCGAAGGCAGCACCATCGTGCTGCTAGCCGGACAGACCGCACTCAATGGCGAAGGTCGCATCGTCGGTGCCACCATCGTCGAACAATTCGAGAAGGTGCTGGGCAATCTGCTGAGTGCCCTTGCTGCTGCAGGTGGCACGCCCGATCAACTCGCGAAGCTCACGATCTTCAGCGTCGACCCGGCCGACTACCGAGCCAATGCCCGGGAGATCGGTGCGGTGTGGCAACGCATGGTGGGACGCGACTACCCGGCGATGACGCTGGTGGGTGTTACGCGATTGTGGGACGACGAAGCACTGTTGGAGATCGAAGGGACGGCCATCCTGCCGTGACATGGTCATCCGGTTCGTACGACGACGCGTTAGCTGCGCTGTGGTCCGCGCGATCCATTGCAGTGGTCGGAGCCACCGAACGCGTCGGCGCGATGGGCCGGCTGCCGATCGATTACCTGCTCAAGTACGGCTACACGGGGCAGATCGCGCCGGTCAATCCCAAAGGCGGCACGGTTCTGGGGCTTCCGGTCTTCACGGATGTACGGGAGGCTGCCGCGAACGTCGATGGAGCTATCGACCTGGCCTTGATCATGGTGCCGGCCGCAGCGGTGGATCAGGCGGTCACCGACTGCGCATCTGCCGGAGTACGCGTGTGCGTGGTGATGTCCAGTGGCTTCGGCGAAGTCGACGAGGCAGGAAGGCAGCGCCAGGACGCTCTCGTTGCCATCGCGCGGGCTGCGGGTATGCGGCTGGTCGGACCGAACTGCATCGGCTCCGTCGGTGGTGCGGATTCGGTCCTTGCGACCTTCAGCCCGGTGTTCTCCTCGCCGAGCACACCATTACCCAGCGGCCCGCTGGCCTTGGTGAGTCAGTCCGGCGCACTGGGCTTCGGTGCGTTGTCCTTAGGTTTGGAGCGCGACGTGCCGATCGGAATCGCGGTGACCACCGGCAATGAAGCCGATGTCACGGCCGAGGAGGTCGCCGCCTCACTAGCGCGAGACGACACGGTGCACGGCGTTCTGCTTTATCTGGAGTCGGTAGCGGATGTAGCGATGCTGGGGCAGACCTCGGCGCTCGTGCCCACGGTCGCGGTCAAGGCAGGGCGCAGCGAGGCCGGTGCTCGCGCAGCCGCATCGCACACCGGTGCCCTGACCTCCGGAGACGACGTCGTCGATGCGGCATTGGCGCGCGCAGGGGTTGCTCGGGTCGCGACGATCGATCATTTACTCGATGCAGGTGCACTGATCGCCACGGGTGCGCGGCTGGACGCGCCGCTGGATCGGCGGGTAGGCGGGGGCGTCATCACTACATCGGGCGGGAGCGGAATTTTGGCGGCCGACGCCATCGAGGCCGAGGGCCTGACGTTGTCGACTCTGGACACTGCCACGATCACTGCCATAGAGCAGGTCATTCCGGCTTACGGCAGCGCCGTCAACCCGGTCGATGTCACGGCCGCGGTCATGGCCGAATCAGGTTTATTCGAGACCTGCGTCCACCAACTTGCTGCCGACCCGGCAGTCGATGCGATCGTCGCGTGTTTTGCAGTTCTCGTGGGGGACGACGTTCTGCGGATCGCGCGCGCCCTCGGGGAGGTCCGGGCGAAGACGAACAAGCCGGTCGTGGCGGCGCGCACCGGTGCTGCGAACCTGGCACCGGAGGGCGCTCGCCTGCTCGCCGACCAAGGTGTCCCGGTCTATCCGACGCCGGAGCGAGCCGTTGCGGCAGTGCGTGCACTTCGCGACGCTTGCCGGGGTCCCCTGCGCATCGAGCCGCACGTAGGTGGCGCGGCGGGGTCCACACAGTCTGTTTCCGAGCCCGCGATTAACGCCACCGAGGATCAACTCAAGGCTATGTTCGCAGCCGCCGGCTTACCCATTCCTGCCGCACGGCTCGTCGCGGACACCACGGACGCAGCTGCTGCGGTAAGCGAGATGGGCGGGCGCGCGGTGTTCAAGGCGGTCGTACCGGGTTTGCTGCACAAGTCCGATGCCGGAGGCGTCATCGTCGATGTCGACGTGGATGCGGCTCCGGCCGCCTTCGCGCAATGTGCGGCACTCGGTGGGCAGGTGCTGGTGGAGCAGTTCGTTCCCGGAGGCGTCGAGGTGCTCGTCGGCATAACACCGAGTCCGATGGGGCGTGTCCTGACGATCGGCGTCGGTGGTGTTCTGACCGAGCTCGTCGCTGATGTCGCGGTCGCTCTGCTTCCGGTCTCCGAGCACGACATCGACGCGCTGCTCGATCAGACCCGGGTGGGCCGGCTACTGGCCGGAGTGCGCGGGGCTCCTGCTGCCGATCGCGCCGCCCTGGTGCGCACCATCGCGCGACTGATCGAGATCACCGAAGGGTGGTCCCAGGACATGGAAATCGAACTCAATCCAGTCACGGTCCTGCCTCGCGACTGTTGGATTTTGGACGCCGTCGTGCATCGACGGACCGATGAGGGGAACGGGAATAACTGATGGACGTAGGTCGACTAGTAGCGCGCTCAATGACGCGCCATCGCGATCGCATAGCACTCGAAGGTCCGGAGGGCACTAGCACTTTCGGCCGCACCGGCGCGCGGGTGATGCAGTTGGCGCGTGCGCTGCGAGCGCTCGGGCTGGAGACCGGGGATCGGGTGCTGGATCTGCAGTCGAACCAGAACACCTACATCGAGACCGACCTTGGCATCAGCACCGCGGGTTTGTGTCGAGTGGCCCTCAACTATCGACTGCACCCATCCGACTGGGAGCGGATCACGCAGGACTGCTCTCCGCGTGTGCTCATCTTGGATGCCAAATTCTGGGACGACTCCGAAGCGATTCGAGGCGCCGTCGACCATGTGATCGTCATCAACGCGGGATCGGCGGGGGTAAGTGGTGCGCGCGAGTACGAAGCATTCCTGGCAGAACAATCAGATGAGCCACTGATCCTGAGCGTCGACCCCGATGCGCTGGTCTCGTTGAATTACTCCAGTGGCACCACGGGCCGACCCAAGGGTGCGATCCGAACACATCGCAATCGCATAGCCAGCTTGCACAACATCGTCACCGACCTCTTGCGCGGTATTCCCGGTGAAGCAGACACCTGGGTGCATGCCGGGCCGGTCACCCACACCAGTGGTTTGTTCGTGCTGCCGTTCTTCACCTTCGGCGCACGCCAGATAGTGCAGCCGAAGTACGACCCTGAGGCCCTAGTCGATGCGATCGAGAATCGGGGCGCGACAGCCACGGCGCTCGTGCCCACTATGGTGGCGCGCCTTCTCGCGCTTCCGGACGTCTCCCGCGACCGGCTTTCCGGATTGACGTTCCTGGGTTATGCGGGTGCGCCGATGCCACCGGAGCAGATCCGACAGTGCTTCGAGCGCATCACGCCCAACATGGCGCAGTACTACGGACTGGTGGAGGCGATTCCGCCGGTCACCGTCCTGGGCTTCGAAGACCATGCGGCTGGAGTGGCGGGCAACGAAGAGTTGCTGTCGAGTGCGGGTGTGCCGTGCGCGGGGGTCGAGGTGCGCATCGTCGACGAGGATGGCCGCGACCTACCCGTCGGGGAGATCGGTGAAGTCATCACGCGCGGGGACCATGTGATGCGTGGCTACTACGGCCAAGCGAGTACGGACCCAACGGTCACCAAAGCAGTCCGAGATGGCTGGCTGTACACCGGTGACCTCGGGCGAATGGACGTCGACGAACGCCTGTTCCTCGTCGACCGTAAGGGCGACATGATCATCTCCGGTGGCTACAACATCTACCCGCGGGAGATCGAAGACGTAATCGCCGAGGTCCCGGGCGTTCATGAGGTCGCAGTCGTGGGAGTCTCCGATCCGGAATGGGGTCAACACGTCACAGCCATGTTCACGGTTCAATCTGGGGCCCAGGTGACCACCGAAGCCGTACTCGAGCACTGCAGATCCCGTATGGCGTCGTACAAGAAGCCGAAGGATGTGCGCATCGTGGAATCCTTCCCGTTGAATTCGACGGGCAAGATCGCCAAGAAGGTCTTGCGCGAGCAACTCGAAGCGGAAGGATCTGCATAGTGAGCGCCACGGATGCACGCGAGCCAGGCACGCGCGGTCCCGCAAGGACGGAGTTGCCAGGGGAGTTTCCTTACACGCGCGGCATCTCCAATGACCCGGGCGTGTGGACGATGGGTCAATACGCCGGGTTCGGCACCGCTCGGGAAACTAACGAACGTTTCCGCAGTCTGCTCGACCAAGGGCTGACCGGTTTCAGCGTCGCTTTGGATCTGCCGACGCAGATGGGTTTGGACTCCGATGCGCCTTTGGCCGCAGGCGAAGTCGGCAAGGTCGGTGTCGCGATCGATTCACTTGCCGACATAGAAATCCTGATGGATCAGATCCCGCTGGAACGGATCAGCCAGGTACGAACCACCGCGAACTCGATCGGCTACATCTGGGCGGCCTTGTTCCAAGCACTGGCGGACAAGCGTGGAGTGGACCCGGGCGAGTTCGGCATGTTCATCCAAAACGACGTACTCAAGGAGTACTTCGCGCGCGGTACCCAGATTTTCCCGGCGCCCGCGGGCTTGAAGTTGTCGGTGGACGTCATCGAGCACATCTCCCGGCGCATTCCTCGCTGGGTTTCGCTCGCGATGTCGGGGTATCACATCCGCGAATCGGGCTCCGACGCTGTGCAGGAGATTGCGTTCACCTTCTCCAATGCGCGGGCCTACCTCGACTCCGCCATCGCACGCGGCCTGACGGTCGACGATGTCGCGCCCACGCTCTTCACGTTCTTGTCAAGCAATATGGACTTCCTACCGGAGATCGCGAAGTTCAGGGCGGCACGTCGAGTCTGGGCCACGCTGATGCGCGATACCTACGGGGCCAAGGATCCTCGTTCCGAGCAGTTGCGGATCTTTGTGTTCACTGCTGGATCTTCGCTAACCGCGCAGCAACCGCTGAACAACGTGGTGCGTACGTCGGTCGAGGCGCTGGCGGCCGCACTCGGTGGTGTTCAGACCATGCACGTGTGCGCGTACGACGAAGCCCTCGGCGTCCCGACCGAAACGGCAGCCACACTCGCGTTGCGCACGCAGCAGATCATCGCGTTCGAGACCGGGGTCACGACCATGGTCGACCCGCTCGGCGGTGCGGTGATGCTGGAGTCCATGACCGACGATCTCGAGCGCCGTATCTGGGAGGAGATGCATCGCATATCAGATAAGGGTGGCGCGTTGGCGTGCATCGAGTCGGGCTATTTCTCCGAGGCGCTGTCCGACAGTGCCTACCAGCACGCTCGTGCGGTTGATTCCGCCGAGAAGAAGGTGGTGGGTGTCAACACCTTCGTCACCGATCCGGTTGCCTTCGATGTTTTTACCGTGAATCCTGCTAGTGAACGCGCGCAAGTTCAGTCACTCGAGCGGCTGCGTGCATCGCGCGATCAGGGAGCTGTGACGGCCGGCCTCGATGCGGTCAGAGCCGCCGCCGTCGCTGGGGACAACGTCGTCCCGGCGTGCGTTGAAGCGGTGAAGGCGTACGCGACGGTGGGTGAGATCGCTGATGTGTTGCGCGGGGTATACGGAACCTGGAAGCCTTCGGGCGCCTTCTAGGAAGTTGCCGCGACGACAGCTTCGGCGACCGCCGGCGCGACGTTCGCATCGAACACGCTCGGCACGATGTAGATGCTGGAGAGCGCATCGTCGGAGACGACAGACGCGATCGCCTGGGCGGCCGCGATCATGGCTGCATCGGTGATCTTGTGCGCACCAGAGTCCAGCAGTCCTCGGAAGATGCCGGGGAAGGCGAGCACATTGTTGATCTGATTCGGGTAGTCGCTGCGACCCGTTGCAACGACCTTGGCGTACTTCGCCGCTTGCACTGGGTCGATCTCCGGATCGGGGTTGGCGAGCGCGAAGACGATGGAATCGGTCGCCATCTTGGACACATCGGATGCGGTGATCACATTCGGTTGGCTAAGTCCAATGAATACGTCGGCGCCCTCGAGGGCTTCGGAGACCGAGCCGGTGTGGTGTCGGGGGTTGGTGATTTCGGCCAAGGCGGCGCGTTCCTCGTCCATTCGATCTCTGCCCACGTACAGGGGGCCCTTGGAATCGAAGATGATGATGTCCTTCACCCCGGATTGCATCAACAGCCGCGCGACGGCCACGCCGGCGGCTCCAGCGCCCAACATCACCACTCGGATCTCACCCATCGACTTGTGGACCAATCGCAGGGCGTTGTGCAGCGCAGCCAGCACGACAACCGCGGTGCCGTGCTGATCGTCGTGGAAGACCGGGATGTCGAGTTTCTCGCGAAGCCGTCGTTCGATCTCGAAGCAGCGAGGAGCGGAGATGTCCTCGAGGTTGATGCCTCCGAATCCCGGAGCGATCAACTCGACGGCGCGCACGATCTCGTCGGTGTCTTTGGTGTCAAGGCAGATCGGCCACGCATCGACGCCGGCGAACCGCTTGAACAGCGCTGCCTTGCCCTCCATCACGGGCATTGCGGCCTTGGGGCCGATGTCGCCCAGACCCAACACGGCGGTTCCGTCGGTCACCACCGCGACCGAGTTGCGCTTGATGGTCAGGTTCCGTGCGTCTGAGGGATTCTCGTAGATCGCCATGCATACTCGCGCCACACCGGGGGTGTACGCCCGAGCCAGATCGGTGCGATTGCGCAGCGGCACTTTCAAGTCGACCGCGATCTTGCCGCCTAAGTGCACCAGGAACGTTGAATCGCTGACCTTCTCTACGGAGCAGCCGTCGAGTTTGCCCAAGGCCGCCTTGACGAGTTCCACATGCCCGGAGTCGCGGGTGGTGCACGACAGGTCCAGCACCACCGAATGGGTTCCCGGATCCACGACGTCGAGTCCGGTGATGACCGCACCGGCGCTTGCGACGGTGGCGATGATGGCCCCGGAAGCGTGCAACTCGGGTGTGGCGATGAGCCGGAAGACGTTGGAGTAGCCGGGGCTGGAGGTCATGACCCCATACTAGTGTGCCGATTTTGCGATCGTCACGAACAGGCGATGCCCTCTCTCGAGCGCACGATCAACCTGCGATCTGCTCCACATGCTGTTGTGCGAACGGGAAGAGTCGATCGTGGAGTGAATAGAAAAGATTCGTCGCCTCGTCGCCGGGCCAGTTGCGTGGCAGGAATTCCCTTGGCAAACCAGGGTCGATGTACGGCAGCGGACGCCACGAGGTGAGCACACGGGTGTAGTCGGCGAAGGCCAATGCGGGGTCGATCGCCGTCGCTGCCTGGTACGTGGATCCCAACTGCCGATAGGTGCGAGAGAATGCGGTGTACTGATCGCCGATTCCGGTGAGATCCCACCATTGGCGCACAGCTTCGCTCGTGGATCCACAGCCGAGGTGCTCGGCTCCGAAGATGTTGACGTGCTCTTGCACTCCAAGAACGTCGACGATGTAGAGCACATCGGCCTCTAGTGCGCGAGGTGCGATCCACAGTCCTCCGGCCACCTGAGCGAAACCGACTCGGGCC
>JBMTHB010000046.1:0-8336 GCA_049435845.1 Candidatus Nanopelagicales bacterium
CGCCAGCGGGGACGACGTCGACTCCGCTGGGTGCTGGTAATCCTGATGGGGGTGATCGTCGCAGTCGGCGTGTGGATGCTCGTCTTCTCTTCGGTGTTCTCGATTCGGGAGATCCGTGTCGAGGGGCTTTCCAGCGAAGCGCGATTCGCTGGAGTCGCGCAGGTGGAACAGGCAGCTGGCATCCCCCTGGGTGACCCGCTGGTAGGAGTCGACATCACCTCCGCGCAAAGCCGGGTGGCGCAGTTACCGTGGATCGAATCGGCACAGATCTACCGGTCCTGGCCGAACGCGCTCGTGATCGATGTCGTCGAACGGGCGCCGGTGGCTGTGGTCGAACAAGGTGACGTACGCCTGGGGGTCGATGCCACGGGGACCTTGTTCGATCCTCCCGGCGGTTTGTGGTTGACCGATCCGGTCATCCGCGGGCAGGAAACGGCGATGGCCGAGGCGGTTGCCGTTGTGGCGTCCCTTCCGGAGGAGATCCAGCGCCGCGTCCGAGTCGTGCAGGCGGTTAGCCCCGACGACATACGCCTGCAGCTGGGCAACGACGCGATCGTGCGGTGGGGGAACGCCGAAGAAGGTGCGTTCAAGGCCGAGGTGCTGCTGACCTTGCTGCCCCGCCGGGCCGAGGCCTACGACGTCAGCGCCCCGCAGTTGCCCACCACCTTCGGGGAAAAAGGCTCCCGGGGCTGAGGAAAACAGCGATTTTCCAGGATTTCCCTGGCGTCGCACTTGCGTCACACCCGTCACACCCCCTACCCTCCCGCCGGCTTCCGGCCGGACGATGTTTCAGCCTCAACTAGAGGTTGAGACCTGACCGGAGCCGCACCAGTCGGTGCGCCCCCTCGCGCCGACGCGAACGAAAGGACGGGCGGCTGTGGCGGCTCCCCAGAACTACCTGGCAGTGATCAAGGTCGTCGGCATCGGTGGCGGTGGCGTGAACGCGGTCAACCGGATGATCGAGGTCGGCCTCAAGGGCGTGGAGTTCATCGCGATCAACACGGACGCGCAGGCGCTGCTGATGAGCGACGCCGACGTCAAGTTGGACATCGGCCGTGAACTGACCCGTGGACTTGGCGCTGGCGCCAATCCCGAGGTGGGTCGTAAGGCCGCCGAGGACCACCTCGAGGAGATTGAGGAGGTGCTGCAGGGCGCCGACATGGTGTTCGTCACCGCCGGTGAAGGCGGTGGAACCGGCACCGGTGGCGCTCCGATCGTGGCAAAGGTGGCTCGTTCCCTCGGTGCGCTGACGATCGGCGTGGTCACACGTCCCTTCGGTTTCGAGGGTCGACGTCGTCAGGTGCAGGCCGACCAGGGAGTCGAGGACCTGCGCGCGGAGGTCGACACCCTCATCGTGATCCCCAACGATCGTTTGCTGTCCTTGGCGGACCGGGAGATCAGCGTCATCGACGCCTTCCGTCAGGCCGACCACGTGCTGCTCCAAGGCGTCTCCGGAATCACCGATCTGATCACGACTCCGGGCTTGATCAACCTCGACTTCGCCGACGTCAAGAGCGTTATGCATGCCGCCGGTTCGGCCCTGATGGGCATCGGGTCGGCTCGTGGCGAGGACCGCGCCATGCAGGCAGCGGAAAAGGCCATTTCCAGTCCGCTGCTCGAGGCCGGTATCGATGGCGCGCATGGCGTGCTGTTGTCCATCTCCGGTGGAAGCGATCTGGGTCTGTTCGAGATCAATGAGGCGGCTCGTTTGGTTAGCGACGCCGCGCACCCGGAGGCGAACATCATCTTCGGCGCCGTCATCGACGACACCCTGGGCGATGAAGTGCGTGTCACTGTCATCGCTGCGGGATTCGAAGGTGGTGCCCCGCCTGCCAAGAAGGTGCCGGCGGCCGCGCGGGTCACGGATGCCACAGGCGATATCCCGACCATCCAGCAACCGCGAACGGTCGTGTTCGACGACGCCGACGACGATCTCGATGTCCCGGACTTCCTGAAGTAGAGCCGTTGCTGCGCGTGGCTGTCGTTCGTTCGTGACGGGCCCAACCGGTAGGGACTTCCCCGACCTACGGGTGCTCGACGGAACGCTCGCCCCCGATGTCGCCTTCGTGGTGACGACGCGGGAAGCGGGCGCGAGTACCGGTGCCTTCGCCTCGGGCAATCTGGCGGACCATGTCGGGGACCGGGAGTCCGCGGTGGCGCTCAACCGCGCCTCGCTGCAGCGCGCGCTCGGGGCGACACGCGGCCTCGCCGTCATCGCCGCTGAGCACGGTGCATCGTGCCGCTGGGTCTACGAGGCGGGTACCTACGGTCCGGTCGATGCACTCGTTACGGACACCCCCGGCCTGGGCTTGGTGGCACTGGGCGCGGATTGCTCGGTCGTCGCGATCGCCGGGCGACGATCCGACGGATCGTCCATCGCCGGCGTGGCTCACTGCGGCTGGCGCGGACTGGTCGCTGACGTTGTGGGATCCCTTGTCCGCGAAGTAGTCGAGGCCGGTGCCCAGGATCTGCGTGCAATCGTCGGGCCCACCATCTGCGGTCAGTGCTATCCGGTGGACGACATGCGAGCCCAGCAGGTGATCACCCACTGCACGCCCGGCGTGGCCCAGGCGGCGGTCCAGCTCATCGCGCAGGCCGATGGCGGGGCGCGTCACCACATCGATATCGGTGCTGGAGTACGACAGCAGCTCGCCGAAGCGAGCGTTGACGTCGTCACGGTCTTCGGTTGCACCGCGGAGGACGAGCGTTGGTTCAGTTACCGGGCCTCGACCGCTCGCTTCGGTGCGGGCGCAGCCACCGGACGGCAGGCCATCGGCGTCGTGATCGGACCTACGTCCGATGGCATCCATCCGCAGTAGCCGATACACGAACGGTGGTGCACAGTACAGCCATGCTCGATCGGCGCGAGTTCCTGCGCACCAACATCGCCGCCATGAACGAGCGCATCGACGCAGCTCGACGAGCTGCGGGGCGCACCGATTCGGTCGACCTTGTGGTGGTCACGAAGACGTATCCGGCGAGCGACGTGGATCTGTTGGCCGACCTGGGGATCCGTGACGTCGGGGAGAACCGCGACCAGGAAGCGAAGGCCAAGAAGCTCGCGACGACGAAGGGGAACCTGCGCTGGCACATGATCGGTCGTTTGCAGCGCAACAAGGTGAATTCCGTGGCCCGTTGGGCGGATGTCGTGGAGTCAGTTGACCGGGAGGTGCTGGTCAACCCACTGGCCGATGCCGTCTGGAAAGCCGGCCGTGAGGTTCCGCTGCAGGTTCTCATCCAGGTGGACCTGGAATCCGGCTTAGACGATCCCGACACCGATGAAGGCACCGATGAATCCGCCGCCGCCGAACCAGGCAGCCGGTCGGCCACAGGGCGTGGCGGAGCGCCGGTGGGCGCCGTGACGAACATCGCGGCGGCGGTCGACTCCCGGGCGGAGCTGGAGCTCGCTGGCGTCATGGCCGTGGCACCGCACCCCGACACCGGGATCGATCCGCTAGCAGCATTCACCCGACTCGCTCAGGTCGCTGCGGATCTCCGAGCACGGTGGCCGCGGGCGACCACCATCTCGGCGGGCATGAGCCAGGATCTCGAGCAGGCCATCGCCTGTGGTGCGACACAGGTCCGTGTCGGGGGAGCGATACTCGGGCAGCGGGCTTCGGTGCAGTAGCGTCGGAATGTCCCAGAGAAATGCTCGGGGCCGTCGAGAAGTCACCTCGGGAGGTGCACCGTGCCAGGAGCTATGCGCAAGATGGCGGTGTATCTCGGCTTGGTCGAGGACGATTCCTACGCGGAGGACTACGACGAGTTCGACGAGCCGGAGCGCGACAATCGGCGCGACAAGCGATCGTCACGTCGCGGATTCAAGGATCGCTACGACGAAGAAGACGAGGACCGCTACGCGGTTCGTAGCGTGCGCCCGATCAGCGAGCCCCGAGCCGTGCGCACCTTCCGCGCGGATTCCCCCGTGGACCGACTCCCGACCTCGGCGCCTATGTCCGGCCGATCGATTCCTGTAGGTGACCTCAGTCGTATCGAGACAATCCACCCTCGGTCCTACAACGACGCGCGTCGCATCGGTGAGGAGTTCCGAGTCGGTGTTCCCGTGATCATGAATCTGGGCGACATGGACGATATGGATGCCAAGCGCATCATCGACTTCGCTGCAGGGCTCGTGTTCGGTTTGCACGGCTCTATCGAGCGCATCACGGGCAAGGTTTTCTTGCTCTCACCGGCGAACGTGGACCTCGGTGATCAAGCTCGCGCGCAGATAGCAGAAGATGGATTCTTCAACCAAAGTTGAGGCATCCATCGAGGGAGTGACGTCGCGGTGACCATCATCGGCCAGATCCTTGGCACGGTCCTGTGGCTGTACTGGCTGGTCCTCATAGCCCGCCTGGTCTTCGATTTCGTGCAGATCTTCGCCCGTTCATGGCAGCCGCGCGGCCCGCTGCTTCTGGTCGCCGAATTCGTGTACACGATCACCGACCCTCCGCTGCGTGCGTTGCGCAAGGTGATCCCTCCGCTGCGACTCGGCAGCGTCTCCTTGGATCTGGCGTTCCTCGTGTTGATCCTGGGCGTGCAATTGCTGATCAATTTCGTCGTCCTGCTCTAGGGTCCCCATCGTGGAGTTGAGCCCGCAAGACGTCAGGGATGTCCGATTCGGCACGACGCGGATGCGGGCCGGCTACGACATGGCCGAGGTGGATGCCTTCTTGGACACCATCGAGAAGGCAATCGAGTCGTACTCGAGTGATTCCCGACATGTCCGCGATGAAGCCGACGCGCTCCGATCCCAGGTACACCAGTTGCAGACGCGATTGGCGTCGGTCCAGGCCGAACTCGATGAATGTCGGGCGCTCGGTTCACCGGCGCCATCGGATGGGCACGACACCGTCATCACTCAAGTCGAGGCGTCGGTCGATCACCAGACCACAGCGGAGAATCCGGTTCTCGGTCCAGATCTGCAGACCCAGGTTCAGGCGCTTCGACGGGTGCGTGACGACGTTCGGGCCATGCTTGCCGACCAGTTGACCGTGGTCGACGGGCTCGATATTCCCTAGGCTCGATACTCCCTAGGCCCGATATTCCCTGGAACGGCATCCTGGATATCGGACCTCGCTACGCGAGGCCGATCGACATGTCCACCGGGAGTTCGCTCGCCACTGCGTGATCGGCGTGCGGCTCGGCGGCGGTGTCGACGGCGATGTCCACCGCGAGTACCTCCCCGGCGATCTCCGATTCATGGACATCGAAGACCGCGACGATGTCCGGATCCTCGCTGCTCCACCGGACCACGATTCTGTCGGTGATCTGCAGCCCGGCGGTCTTGCGGGCCTCCTGGATCGCACGGACTATCTCGCGGGCGAGCCCCGCACGCCGGAGTTCGTCGTCGATGTGCAGATCGATCGCGACCGAATCCTCGCCGTCGCTGGCGACTGACCACCCCTCGCGCGGTGTCTCGGTTACGACGATGTCCTCGGGTGCGATCTCGATGGAGTCGTCATCTCCGGAGTCACCGCCCACGGTCACGCGTGCAGTACCGGACGCACGCAGTTCCTCGACGAGTGTTGTGGGATCGGTTGCGGTGATCGCGGCAGCGATACTCGGTGTCGCCTTTCCGAATCGACCACCGAGGGCTCGGAAATTCGGCTTGACTGCCACATCGACGAGCCCGGCCTCCTGTCCTAGGGAGTCCAGCGATCGGACGTTCAATTCATCGGCCACTTCGGCCACCAGTTCAGCCGGCAAGTCGGCCCAGCCGGGGGCCGAGACCACCGCCCGCCCCAGGGGTTGGCGGGTCCGGACGCTGCTGGCGGCACGTGCGGCGCGCCCCAGCTCCACGATCCTGCGCACCAGTGACATCTGTGCGCTCAAGTCCTGGTCGATCAAGGCCTGATCGACCGAGGGCCACGGTGCCAGGTGAACCGAGTCAGGGGCGTCTGCGTCCGTGGACCTGATCAAGTCCTGCCAGATCCGTTCGGTGATGAACGGAGTAAAGGGCGCCATGCACAGTGTCACGATGCGAAGTGCTTCGTGCAAAGTCGCGAGAGCTGCGGGATCTCCGTCCCAGAATCGCCGCCGCGAGCGCCGGACGTACCAATTGGAGAGGTCGTCGACGAATGTCGCGAGCATCCGTCCTCCGCGCTGGGTATCGAAATTCGCCAAGGCGTCGTCCACGTCCGCAGCGAGGCGGTGCGCTTCGGACAGCACCCACCGATCGATCAACGGCCGGTCGTTCGGTGGGGGTGCCCCATCGCCCGGTTGCCATCCGGCGGTACGTGCGTATAGCGACTGGAAGGACACGGTGTTCCAAAGCGTGAGCAGAGTTCGGCGCACGACATCGGCGATCGCAGAGTGACCGACTCGGCGGGCCTGCCACGGGGAGCCGGACGCGAGCATGAACCAGCGCACGGCATCGGCACCGTGCTCGTCCATTAGCGGAATCGGCTCGAGCACGTTACCGAGGTGCTTGCTCATCTTCCGGCCATCTTCATCGAGGATGTGACCGAGGCAGACGACGTTCTTGTACGACGACTCACCGAAGACGAGCGTGCCTACGGCCATGAGCGAGTAGAACCACCCGCGTGTTTGGTCGATCGCCTCGCAGATGAAATCTGCGGGGTAGCGTCCGTGGAATTCATCCTGGTTCTTGTGCGGGTAGCCCAATGCGGCGAACGGCATTGCTCCGGAGTCGTACCAGCAGTCGATGACCTCCGGAACCCGCGTCGCGACCTGACCGCAGGTGCGGCAGGCGATCTCCACTTCGTCGACGAACGGCCGATGTGGATCAAGGGAACCGACATCGGATCCGGCGAGTTCGGAGAGTTCGGACAAGGATCCAACCGCGGTGAGGTGGCCGTCGGCACATCGCCAGATCGGCAGTGGGGTACCCCAGTAGCGATTGCGGGACAGCGCCCAGTCGACGTTGTTGGTGAGCCAATCTCCATAGCGGCCCCACTTGATCGTCGGTGGGTACCAGTTGGTCTGCTCGTTCTGCTCGAGGAGTTCATCCTTCTTGGCGGTTGTCTTGATGTACCAGGACGGCTGTGCGTAATACAGCAGTGGCGTGTGGCATCGCCAGCAGTGCGGGTAGGAGTGCTCGTACGGATCGCGCCTGAAGAGGCGTCCGCGATCGGCGAGGTCCTTCGTGAGCGTCTCGTCCGCTTTCTTGAAGAATTGGCCACCCACGAGTGGCACCTCATCGAGGAATTCACCGTTGGCTGCGATCGGATTCACGACCGGCAGGCCGTAGTTGCGACAACTGATCAAGTCGTCGGCACCGAAGGCAGGCGCCTGATGGACCAGTCCGGTTCCGTCGTCGGTCGTGACGTAGTCGGCCAGGATCACGAAGTGCGAGTCGGGGATGTCGACGAGGTCGAAGGGTCGCGCGTAGCCGACGCGCTCGAGCTTCGTGCCCGGGAACGTCTCCAGCACCTCGACCGTGGTGTCCGCGAACAGTTGACCGATGAGTTCCTCGGCGACCACCAGTAGTTCATCGTCCGCGCGAACGACGGCGTATGTGGCATCAGGCTTGACGGCTACAGCAGTGTTGGCCACCAGCGTCCAGGGGGTGGTGGTCCACACCAGGAGCGCAATGCCGGGGAAACGTTCGGCGAGATCGCCGGAGGCGATCGGGAAACGGACGTACACCGAGGGGTCGACCACTGTCTCGTACCCCTGCGCCAATTCGTGATCGCTGAGACCGGTGCCGCATCGCGGGCAATAGGGCGCGACGCGATGATCTTGAACGAGTAGCCCCTGATCGAAGATCGTCTTCAATGACCACCAGACGCTCTCGATGTACTGCGGATCCATGGTCCAGTACGCGGCATCGGTATCGACCCAGAAGCCCATACGCTCGCTCATCCGAGTGAATTCGTCCACATGCCGCAGCACGGACTCCCGACACTTGGCGTTGAACTCCGCTATGCCGTAGTCCTCGATGTCCTGCTTGCCGTTGAAGCCCAGTTCCCGTTCCACTGCGAGTTCCACGGGCAGCCAGTGGCAATCCCACCCGGCTTGACGGGGGACGAAGTAGCCCTTCATCGTGCGGTAGCGCGGGAAGATGTCCTTGAAGACCCGAGCCTCCACGTGGTGTGCACCGGGGGTGCCGTTGGCGGTAGGCGGACCCTCGTAGAACGTCCACAGGGGTCGCCCTGCGGCTTGGGAGACGGAGCGCTCGAATACAGATTCGCTGTCCCACAACTGCAGAATCTGGTGCTCCATGGCCGGCAGATCGATCTGCGCGGGCACGGCGTTGTACATGGCGCCTCCTGTCCGAACGGGCAGGATAGCCGCGCGCCGTGGGCGTGCCGGTGACCCGTCGAAGCAGTCGGACATCACCGCTGAACTGCTGGCTCAAGTCTTCGGCCTTG
>JBMTHB010000047.1:0-8273 GCA_049435845.1 Candidatus Nanopelagicales bacterium
CCGAGAACGCAGCGAAGCCGAAGGCCAAAGCGCCTAGGACGAATATCGGCGTGTTGACATTCACGGCGCCCGTCCTCGCGTTCTCGATTCGGGGTTGTCGTGCGTGGCAAGCGGTCGCAGTTCTCAGGCCACTTGCGCGCTTGTGAAAACCTTCACGACCACCTTGAGCATAGTGGGCGCCTCTCTCTGGAGGAAAGGGACCAATGACTGAACATCAGTGCAGTTATCAGCGAACTGCGCGGTGCAAAGCGACGATCCCGCCATTGAGGTTGCGCCAGGCGACCTGCCGCCAGCCGGCTGCGAGCAGGTCGCCAGCGAGATCAGCCTGATCGGGCCAGGCCCGGATGGACTCGGCCAGGTACTCGTAGGCGTCGGGGTTCGACGATGCCGTGCGGGCGAGCGCCGGTAATGCGCCCATCAGGTAGCGGGTGTACACCTCGCGGAACGGGCCCCAGGTCGGGTGGGAGAACTCGCACACCACGAGCCGACCCCCGGGGCGCGTCACCCGGAGCAGCTCCCGCAGTCCGGCATCCCGGTCCTGGATATTGCGTAGACCGAAGGAGATAGTGACGGCGTCGAAGGACTCGTCGGCGAACGGCAGCGCCAGGCCATCGCCTGCGACAAAGGACAGTCGCGGGTTACGACGACGTCCCTCCCCCAGCATGCCCAGGGAGAAATCGCACGCCACCACGAACGCACCCCCGCGCGCGATCGGTTCGCTCGAGGTCCCCGTTCCGGCCGCGAGATCCAGCACCCGATCTCCGGGCAGGGCGCCCACCGCTCGCGTCACCTGCCTACGCCACCTGCGGGTTTGGCCTAGGGCCAGCAGGTCGTTCGTACGGTCGTACCGCGCTGCGACGTCGTCGAACATCGCAGCTACATCCTGCGGCGACTTGTCCAGTCCAGCCCGACCCATGACCGCATGCTGCCACGGGCGAACAGGACAGTCCCGCGACCGGCGCCTACCCTGAGCCGGTGTCCCCCAGCCAGCACGCTGAAGTCTCCGCCTTGATGGTCACCACGCGACCGGTCGAGCACATCGACGATCTGATCGAGGTGCTCCCCCCGGGCGACAGCGTGTGCTGGGTGCGCCGCGGTGAAGGGATGGTCGGCTGGGGCACGGCGGCACGCCTGCAAGTGCGCGGGGTGGAGCGCTTCGCACGAACCCAACGATGGTGGGCGGAGTTGTGTGATCGCTTCACCGTGGAGGATTCCGTCAGCGTCCCGGGCAGCGGACCCATAGCGTTCGCGTCCTATTCGTTCGACCCGAACGATGCCTCCGAAGTGGTCGTGCCCTCGGTATTGGTTGGACAACGATCCGGGCAGTCCTGGATGACCGTCATCCACAAAGTCGGCGACGTCGCGCCCTTTCCCGACGCGCCACGAAGCTCACCCGTGACGAATCCACCTTCGTCGGTTCATTGGCGCGACGGGGCACTGAGCTCTCCGGAATGGGAGAAGATCGTCGGACGTGCAGTCGAGCGCATCAATGCCGGCGAATTGGACAAGGTCGTTCTCGCCCGGGACATCGTCGCCGACGTTCAGGGAACGCTGGACAAGCGCTCGATACTGTCGCGATTGGCAACGGGATACCCCACCTGCTGGACGTTCGAGGTCGCCGATCTCATCGGTGCTACGCCCGAACTGTTGGTCAGGCGGACCGGCGATCTGGTCACGAGTCGGGTCCTGGCGGGGACGGTCCGTCGGCGCGGAGATGCCGAGGCCGATCAAGGGCTCGCCCAGGAACTGCTGGCGAGCGACAAGGATCTCGCCGAGCACGAATACGCGGTGCGCTCGGTAGCGCGCGCCCTGGCCGCGCACTGCACCGACATGGAGGTGCCGGAGAGCCCGACGGTGCTGGAGTTGGCGAATGTGCAGCACCTCGCCACCGACGTCACCGGACGTCTCGCCGACGACGCGCCCCTTCTCGCGCTCGCAGCTTCCCTTCATCCCACGGCCGCGGTCTGCGGCACCCCCACCGAACGCGCCTTGGCGATGATTTCCGAACTCGAAGGGATGTCCCGTGATCGATACGCCGGTCCTGTCGGGTGGTTCGATGCACGCGGCGACGGCGAATTCGGTATCGCATTGCGTTGTGCGCACATCGACCAGGAAGCCGCGCAGGTACGTGCCTTTGCTGGCTGCGGCATCGTCGCCGGCTCCGATCCGGAACGGGAACTAGCGGAGTCGAACGCGAAGTTAGAGCCCATTCGTGAGGCGCTCGCACTCGAGTGCTGAGCGCCATCGGCTCATCCGTTGCCGACGGCCTGCCGAACCGCGTCCTGGATGCTGTGCAAGGTAGAGGCTTCCATGGGTCGAGAGCAGGTTCGCATCACGATCACGTGGACACCATCGCCGAGTCCTTCGTCGATTGCACTGCGCAGCGATTCCAGATCATCGACGGACACCACATCGATGCCGAAAGCGGCCGTCAATTCGGGTAGATCCATGCCGAGAGGTACACCGAATACCCGTTCGAAGTGGGTCGCCAGTGCCGGATCGCCCTGTTCGAGCGTGGAGAAGATCCCGGCGCCGTCGTTGTCGGCGACGACGATCACGAGGTCGGGTCGAGGTTCTTCGGCGGGTACCGCCAGGGCGTTCGAGTCGTACCAGAAAGCTTCATCGCCGATCAGGAGGACGGATGGCCCACCTCCGATCGACTGCTCACCGACAGCTGCACCCCACGCCGTCGACACGCAACCGTCGATGCCGGACGTGCCGCGATTGCCCAGCACGCTCACTCCGTTGAGCGAGCGACCGGCGAAGGTTCCGACGTGTCGAACGACCGATGATGACGCCAAGAAGAACTGGCCCTCCTCGGGTACCGCGTCAGCCACCACACGCGCCACCTGCATGCCGGTCGGTGGACCGGCATGCGAACCCAGCACTGTCTCCACCGCGGCGGCGGCGAGCAGATCGGCCCTTTCCCAATCGGCCCACCACGATTCGTCGATCGACATCTGGGTGGAGGAGTCGGCTGGCGGCATGGGTACCGAGGCGACCACTAGGTCCGCACTCCGCGTCGGATCGCTCCACCACGCTCGAGTGTCGACCGCAACGTGCATGCGCGAGCGAGCGATGAGCGACGTCAACGATCGATACAGACCCACTCGGCCGACAGTGATCACCAGATCCGGGACATGCTCGGTGATGAACGACTCGTCAGCGCAGACCAACGGACCATGGGCCAGTCCGGTCTGTGAACCGCTGGCCCGACCGGACGGCTCGGAGATGATCGGCCAACCCAACGCATCGCCGAGCTCGTCGATCAGGTCGATGGCGTCGTCGTCATCGTGATCCCCCACGACGATGATGCCCCGTGCCGGAACGATTGCGTTCTCATCGAGCAGTGCGAGTGCCTCATCCAGCGGAATGCTCATCCCTGCTACCAGTCGGGCATCGGCTGTCCACGGACGACCATCTACGCGCCCTTCCAATGCCGGTGGTACCGGGTCCAGCAACTGCGCTCCCACCAGCGGGGTGTCCAGGGGCACATTGACGTGCACCGGACCGGGGTCGATCGAGTCGGTAGCGCGTGCCACCAGTCGGGAGACGGTGGATCGCCAATACCGGTTTAGTTCCGGATCCTCATGCGCGGTGTCCATGTCGACCGCAGCGCGCACGAACCCGGTGAACATGGCGGCTTGATCGATCGTCTGGTTAGCGCCGACGTGTCGGAGTCGAGGCGGACGATCAGCGGTGATCAGCACCAGCGGGACACGCGACTCATGAGCTTCGACCACAGCCGGCAGCAGATTGGCGCAGGCAGTCCCGGATGTGGTGATAACGGCAGCGGGAACGCCGGTCGCCTTGCCGATCCCGAGGGCGACGAAACCGGCAACCCTCTCATCTACGCGGACGTGCAGGCGAAGCTCCCCGCGCTCCTGCGCTGCGGATGCAGCCAGCGCAAGTGGTGCAGACCGCGACCCGACTCCCAGCACCACATCGGTGACGCCGCAACGCATCAATTCATCGACCATCACCAGGGCTTGGGCGACCGAGGGTTCCACGGGATCAGCCTTCCACGACCGGGTCGCCGGTCGACCGGGAGTGGTGGGCATAGACGCCGATCAGTCGCGTGCGCCACCACTCGGCGCGGTCCGCACCGATGGCATCCGTGGCGGCGAGTAGCGCAGCGAGGTCGGGTGCGTAGCGTCGAACTTCGAGCCGCCCATCGCGGGCAAGCACCGGCGGATCAGTGAGATCGTGTTCGAACAGCGCGCCGGTTCCTAGTCCACTGGCGAGCGGAAGATCGGTTATCGCGGCTGCTGCCGCCAAGCACGAGGTCAATCCCACGCCGGTGTCCAAGGATCCGCTGACGACGACCGGCACGCCAACGCTCGACGCAATGCGCACAGTCGCATGAGCACCCCCGAGGGTCATTGGCTTGAGGATGGCGTAATCGACCAGCCCCGATAGATTCAGCTTCGTCGGATCATTCGACAAACGCACTGCTTCATCCGCCGCTACCGGCACATCGATCTGCGAGCGAAGCCGCACGATGTCATCGAGCTCCGAGCACGGTTGCTCGACGTACTCGATCCCGTAGGCGATCAGACGACGCATAGATGTGATCGCCTGATCACATGTCCAGGCACCGTTCGCATCCAGTCGAATTCGACCGTCCGCACCCGCGGCATCGAGGGCCGCCCGCACGGCGACCACCCGGGCTTCGTCGTCGGCCAGGGCACCTCCCACCTTCACCTTGATCGTCGTGCAACCCGACGAAGCGATCGCCTCCCGCGCCAAGAAACCCGCCTTCGCGGAATCGACCGCGGGCACGATGGCATTGACGGAAACTGAATCACGCAAGGGCGCGGGGTAATCGCCCCACGCAGCTTCGCTCGCAGCCTCGAGCCACCGCCCGGCCCGTTCATCGTCGTAGTCATCGAACGGTGCGAATTCACCCCAGCCCGAGGGACCCTTGATCAGCATTCCCTCGCGTACCTGCAGACCACGGAAAGGCACGCGCAGCCGCAGCGCGAAAGGCACTGCAGCTGCGAGAAGTTCCTCGAGGGAAGGGGTCACGGACGTCGTGGAAACTGACCGAAGTCAGGACGACGCTTCTCCTTGTACGCGTCTCGACCTTCCTGAGCTTCCTCGGTCATGTAGAAGAGCAATGTGGCGTCGCCTGCGAGTTGCTGCACGCCGGCGAGTCCGTCGTCTGCTGCGTTATGCGAAGCCTTCAGCATGCGCAATGCCAAAGGAGAGAGTTCCAGCATGTCCTTGGCCCACCGCACGGTCTCGATCTCCAGATCCTCGATGGGCACGACGGCATTGACGAGTCCCCAGTCGAAGGCCTGCTCGGCGCCGTACTGACGACAGGTGTACCAGACTTCGCGGGATCGCTTCTGTCCGATAGTCCGCGCCAGCAATCCCGAGCCGTAACCACCGTCGAAGGAACCGACCTTGGGACCGGTCTGTCCGAATCGAGCGTTGTCCGCCGCGATACTCAGATCGCACACCACATGGAGGACATGCCCACCACCGATCGCGTAACCAGCGATCATCGCGATGACCGGCTTGGGTGTACGCCTGATTTGGATCTGCAGATCTAGGACATTCAGTCGACCGATTCCCTTGTTCGCAACATCATCGTCACCGATATAGCCGTCATCGCCTCGAATGACTTGATCGCCACCGGAACAGAATGCCAAATCACCTTGCCCGGTCAGGATGATCACGCCGATGGAGTCATCGTCCCGCGCACGATTCATTGCATCGGACAATTCGAAAAGAGTTTGTGGCCTGAATGCGTTGCGCTTCTCGGGACGATCGATGGTGATTTTGGCTATGCCGGCATCTTCACCTGTCGAAACTTCGTAACGGATATCCCGATAGTCCCCGACCGACCGCCAGTCACATCCCGGTCGCATCGAACTGTGGGCCGGGTCCTGCCACACCGGTGAGTCGTCCGGCGCTACCGGGGGAAGCGGGTATCGGGTACGGGTATCCATGCCAGCAACGCTACCGCCAGCCCCTACGCTCGGCATGATGTCGATGAGCCCGATCGCGATGCCCGAGCGCGGTCGTGCGCTCACCATCATCGACGTTCCTGCCGGTCCATCGTGTGTGGATGTGCTCTGGACTCCATTGGAATCGGCGCTCGCGGGTGGTCCACCCATCGCAGTCATCCCACAGTCGTCCTCGTCGACTCCCATCGCCATGGTGGAAGCCATGCGCGAGTCGGTGCGACCGGACGCGCTAGTGGATGACGGGACGGCTGTCGTGGTCAGCACATCCGGTTCGACGGGACGACCCCGCGGGGTATGTCTGAGTGCTTCCGCGTTGACCGCATTCACCGCGCACGTGAATGCATTGGTCGGCAGTGAACCGACCTGGGTGCTCGCTCTTCCGCCCACCTCCATCGGGGGCCTGAACGTGATGATTCGAGCAATCGCGACAGGTCGGCCGCCGATCGCGGTCGCGAGCGTAGGAGGTGCAGAGCGATTCACCGATATGGGTTTCGCCGATGCGGTGTCCGCGGCGGATCAGCTCGATAACCCGATCGCCGTATCGCTGGTTCCGACCCAACTTCCCCGGTTGCTCGAGTCGACGATAGGCAGACAGGCGCTGTCCCACTGCGCTCTGATCTTGGTAGGTGGCGCAGCCCTGACACCCCACGCGGCCAAGGATTGCGCCGACGCCGGCATCGCCATAACCACCACGTACGGCATGACCGAGACGAGCGGCGGCTGTGTCTTCGACGGCCAGCCACTTCCAGGCGTGCGCGTGAGAGTCGACGACACCGATGGTCGGATATACCTCGCCGGCCCGATGCTCGCGCAGGGATATCGCGACGGTGCAGACGAATGCTTCGAAGGCGGCCTGCTGCGCACCAGTGATCGTGGACGCTGGGCGGAGGGGCGCCTGCAGGTGCTGGGGCGCCTGGACGACGTGGTGATGGTGAACGGTGTGAACGTGGATCTGATCGCCGTCGAGGACCGCGCCAACGACCATACCGCTATCGAATCCGCCATCGCGGTCGCCGTCGAGGATGACGGTGACACCCGAGTGCACGTGATCTTCACCGGCCACGACCTCGAACTGCGAGACATCCGAGACTGGATCGCATCCACACTGGGGCCCCCAGGTGCACCGACCAGGATCCACCGCGTCGACTCATTCGTACTGACCACCAGCGGCAAGATCGATCGTCGCGCGACCGCGGAACGGCTCGACCTGCAACCGATCGCGGAGGAGTTATGACGTCGGTCTCCCACTGGGTGGCAGGTGCACGACCGCGCACCTTGCCCGCGGCCGTCGCTCCGGTGCTCGTGGGTACGGCTCTGGCCGGCGCGGGCTGGCTTCCGGTGCGCGCTTTGCTGGCTCTCGTTGTTTCCGTGTCGTTGCAGGTGGGCGTCAACTACGCGAACGACTACAGCGACGGCATCCGTGGTACCGATCGCACCCGCGTTGGGCCGGTACGACTCGTCGGCCAAGGACTGGCTCCAGCTCGCCGGGTACGTGGTGCTGCCATCCTCGCGTTCGCCGTCGCCGCCGTTGCCGGAGTGTGGCTGGTTGCGATGAGCGGACACTGGTGGCTGCTCGGCGTCGGTGCCGCGTCGATCGCAGCGGCATGGCTCTACACCGGAGGTCCGCGCCCGTACGGCTATATCGGGCTCGGCGAGATCTTCGTCTTCATCTTCTTCGGGCTGGTCCCGGTGCTCGGCACCTTGTACGTCCAAACGAGCAGTATCGACGTAACCGCGGTGCTCGCGGCCGTGGGCGTAGGTGCGCTTGCGTGCGCGATCCTGGTCACCAACAATCTGCGCGATATCCCCACCGACTCAGCAGCAGGAAAGCGGACCATTGCCGTCCGACTCGGTGATCGGCGCACGCGCACACTGTTCGTGACCTTGATCGCCACGGCGTACGCCGTGGTCGTGGTGATGGGATCGATACAACCGTGGATCCTGCTAGGGCTGGTGTCCGCTCCGTGGGCTATCGGACCGGTCCGGATCGTTCGCGGCGGAGCCGTCGGCCCCGATCTGATCCCTGCGTTGGTGAAGACCGGGAGGCTGGTCATCGCCTACGCCGTGGCCCTGACTGTCGGCCTCCTCATCCCGGTCATCTTCAGCCTGTGATGCGGCGTCGATTCGTTCATTGATGCGGCCGAAGAACCCGCCGACCACCGCGCTCATCGCTGCTCGCTGACGATTCAACAAGAAGACGCTGATCAGCCCCGAGACCACGATCGCGATGACCCCGGCCCACCACCCGCGCAGCGGGGAGAGCACCTGCAGCCGCAGCCACACGCCGATGAAGCCCCC
>JBMTHB010000048.1:0-8171 GCA_049435845.1 Candidatus Nanopelagicales bacterium
AACCGTTGCTGAGATCGATGACTCGAAGACCGGCCTCGGTCATGTGCGCCGCCCCCCTCGATCGACCGCTGCGACGAGCGTCGTAGTCAAGATCACCAACAGAACGGCCATAACCGCCGCCACACCGAAGGATGCCTCCCCCGGTCGTCCGAGTAAGCGCGCGATCACGAGCGGGACAGTCGGCCCGTCCGCGCGGGCAAGGAACGACGCCGCACCGAATTCACCGAGTGAGACCGCGCATGCGAGTCCTCCAGAGGCGATCATCACGGTGCGCAGGGTTGGACCGTAGCCAGTCCACCATGCTCGCGACGGTCGGGCGCGCAAAGTCGCCGCGACGGTGACCAATCGTCTATCGGCTGCACGCAGAGTTGGTGTGGCCACCGCGACCACGAGGGGAACGGCGATGAGTGCGTGGGCCATCGGTACCAGCAGCCCGGTTGTTCGCAGGTCGAGCGGTTCGCGGCCGTACGCAAGGAGGGTGCCCAGCCCCACGGTGGCAGCCGAGATACCGAGCGGCAGCGCTGTCGCCAACGCGAATGCCCGCCCCAGACGACCGCTGAGCACCGACACCGCCGCCATTCCACCAACCAGTGCGGCCACCACACCGGTGAGTAGCGCGTAACCGAGTGATCGGGTCAACGCGGCGATCGGCGAGCCGATGCGCGTACTACCGGGGTCGATGCCACCGCCGAATACAGATGTCCACCAGGTCAGCGTCCATCCTGAGGATGATCGAAGCGACGACCAGACCAATGCCACGACCGGCGCCAGCACGATCACGCACGTGGCCACAACGACACCACCCACGACCACGCGTCCGATACCGCGTGCGCGGATCATGTGTACCGCGGGCAAAGACCCCGCACTGCTGCGTTGTCGTGCCGCCCACAACAGAACCGATCCGACCACCACAGCCTGGACCGCGGCACTGATCGCTGCTCCTTGGAAATCCAACAGAACCGAGGTCTGTCGCAGAACGAGGGACTCCAGGGTTCGAGTGCCCGCGTCACCGAGCAGTAGCACGATGCCCAGTGAGGTGAAAGAGAAGACGAAGACGATCGCTGCTGCAGAAGCGATGGCGGGAGCCAACGCCGGGAGGGTCACCGTGCGAAAAGCAGTCCACCGATCGGCGCCAAGAGTTCGAGCCACCAGCTGGTAGCGCGGATCGATCGTCATCCACCGAGCACCGACGATGCGAACCACCACCGCAAGGTTCAGGTACGCGTGTGCCAGCACCACGATGGCCAGTCCCGCACCCAGGGCGGATCCGAAGAGGGCCCGGAATGCCAGCGCGACGACAACGGTCGGGAGCACGAACGGCACGGTGGCCATGGCCAGCGCCCACCGCCTTCCTGGAAAGCGGTAGCGGTTGAGCACGTTGGCCAACGGCAGCCCCAAGGTCAGCGCGAGTGCGGTGCTGAGCAGAGCCTGTCCGGTCGCCAGTGCCGCTACGCGCCACGGCAGCGGATCGGTGAGGTAACCCGCGGTGTCAGGGGAGAGCACCTCGATGGCCAAGGACAGCAGAGGTACGCCGAGGAAGACCGCCAGGAACCCGGCAGGGACCAGCCATGTCCAGCGCAACCATGCGGGGAAGGCATGCGCGCTCGGCGTCATTGCGGTCACCGACCCATGACCGATCCCCACTCGGCGAGCAGGTCGGCCAGGTTCTCGGCGACGAAGTCCGCTGGGAGTTGCTCGGCGTCGTCAACTTGGCCCGCGAACTTCGTGAACACCTCCGGCAAAGGTGTTCCCTGCCGAGCGGGGAATACGAACATGTTCAACGGGATATCAGCCTGCACTTCGGGCGACAGCAGCCAGTCGATTACTTGCGCGGCCGCCTCGGGTTGATCGGTGCCGGCCAAGATTCCGGCGAACTCGATCTGGCGGTAGCAGCCGTCCGTCATCACCGAAGTGGACGGATGCGCAGGCGGCTCACCTTCGGCGTAGACGATTTCCGCCGGGGGACTGGTGGCGTAGCTGACCACGATCGGACGGTCGCCGCCGCCACCGAAGGTGAAGTCCCCGTAGTAGGCGTCGCTCCAGGAGCCGGAGACCTTCACGCCGTTGTCCCGAAGCCGCTGCCAGTAGTCAGGCCAGGCGTCGCCGAAGCGGGAGACGGTCGAGAGCAGGAACGCCAAACCGGGGGAGGACGTGCCGGGATCCTGGACGACCGTCAGATCCTGGTAGGTCGGAGCGGTCAGATCCTCGAGTGTGCGCGGTGGGTCGATGCCGGCTCCGGCGAACCAGGTGTCGTCGATGTTGATGCACACGTCACCGAAATCGATCGGCGTCACGCGCCCGTCGAAGGTCTGATCCGCCAGCTCGGGTCGCAGCTGCGCCACCTCGGTGGAGGTGTACGGCTCGAATACACCCTCATCCACAGTGCGGGTGACGAGGGTGTTATCCACGCCGAACATGACGTCGGCAGTGGGAGCCCCGGCTGCGAGGATCGCACCGGCAACCATGGAACCGGCGTCCCCTCCGGAAACGAGTTCCAGATCGATACCGGAAGAATCCTCGAACTCGGCGATCAGGTCCTCACTCAGAGCAAACGAATCGTGCGTGAGCAGTTGGACAGTCACCCGTCCAGCGTCGGACACCGTCTCGGCGTCCTCGCTCTGCGTTGCACATCCGGAGAGCACGATCGCCGTAGCTGACAGTGCCGCAACTGGCACGAGGGGAATGCGCTTCATATTTCCTCCCTAGCGCTGGCATTACCCAGTTCAGGTTCCGTGGGTCGGCAGACGCGTCTGCCCTCTCAGCCCACCGCTATCGCGTGAGCTCCCCAGTGATTCAGTTGTGATTCGGATCATAGCCCTTCGAGGTCATGCGTGCGCACCATCCGAGCGAACGCGGACACCGATCGTCCTGCCATAGTGCGGTCATGCGCGCAGACGTGGTCGTACGCAGGGCGACCGAGGTGGAACTCGACGCCGTCGGTCGGTTGAGTGTCGACGCCTACCTCGCCTGTGGCCAGATCGACTGCAATGGCGACGACTACAGCCAGGTGCTCGCCGATGCGCACGCCCGGCATCGAGAGGCGCTCGTCCTGGTGGCAGTGCGAGAAGGCGCGTTAGTAGGAAGCGTCACCATCTGTCCGCCGAACTCGCGATTTCGAGAGATCTCGGGTGATGGGGAAAGCGAATTCAGATTCCTGGCGATCGACCCTTCGGCATGGGGTACCGGCCTGGGCGAGCGACTCGTCGAGCATTGCTTGGCACACGCGCGTGAGGTCGGTTCAGATCGACTGGTCATCTGCGTGCGCGATACGAACGATGCAGCCATGGCCTTGTACCTGCGCTGCGGATTCGAGCGCATACCCGAACGCGATTGGTGTCCGGTTCCAGGTGTCGCGCTACTCGCTATGCAGTACACGCTCCACTGAATTGTGGACTACTCCGACTAGCTGGGCCGTCTCGCTCTACGATCGCTGCGTGGCAATGGTTTTCGACGGAATCGATAATGCGCTGAGTGAGTGGATCGGGCATCAACCGATGTTCTTCGTCGCCACTGCCCCCTCCGGAGACGATGGCCACATCAACTGCTCACCGAAGGGTCTACCGGGATCCTTCGCCGTCCTCGACGAGAAAACCGTCGCCTATCTGGATTTGACCGGGAGCGGCGCGGAGACCATCGCCCACGTTCGAGACAACGGTCGAATCGTGATCATGTTCTGCGCATTCGACAAGCGCCCCAGGATCGTGCGGCTGCACGGCCGAGCGAAGGTCGTGGCACCAGGCGACCCACTGTTTGCCGAATTGCTTCCCCGCTTCGGTGAGTACCGGGGCGTGCGATCCATCATCGTGGTCGACGTCACCCGCGTCTCGGACTCCTGTGGTTACGGAGTACCGCGCATGAGCTTCGAGGAAGACCGACCGAATCTGCCGCTCGATCACGACAAGCGCGGGGATCAAGGTCTTGCGGAGTACCGCAGGGAGAACAATTCGACGAGCATCGATGGCCTGCCGGCGCTCGGGTGATGGCGGTCGTGTTAGGTGCGGCTTCTTTCGGTGTCGAGAATCGTTGCTGGGGAATCGGGAGTGGATTGACCCGAGGTGATCGCCCGACTGGGAGCTACAGGTGATGGTTGATCATTCACAACCACTCGTGGGGCGGTGGCGATCTGGCTCCCGGAGTCGACGACAGCATTCGCCGTAACCGCCCCAACGATCCGCGCTCCGGTCAGATCGGCGCCCCGAAGATCAGCTCCGTTCAAATTGCTGCCGCGCAGATCCGCACCCCGAAGGTCCGCACCGCGCAGATCCGCATTGCTCAAGTCAGCGTCACGCAGGTCGGCGTTACGCAGAGAAGACTGGACGAGCGTTGCTTGTCGGAAGTTGGCCTGCCTCGCGTTGATGCTCGCAAGATCGGCAGCAGTGAAGTCCGCCAGTCGAGCCGATGCTGCTGCCAGGGTCGCACCGGGAAGGTGCGCGTGTTTGAGGATTGCCTGCTCAAGGGACGCCTGCGACAGATCCGCCGACGCCAGTCTTGTTCGTCGCAGGTCAGCCCCGCGCAAGAGCGTCGAAGAGAGGTCCGATCGACGAAGATCGTGATGGGCGCACGAAGTGTTCGGTCTCAGCAAGCAACCTCGGATATGTCTGTATTCCCGTGTGTCTCCGAGATCCCCGCGGAGGGCGCCGAGGCACTCACGTACAGCACGTTCCTTGACCAAAGAACCGCGATCGCCGTCACGCTGCGCCAGTGCCGTCAAGCATGCTGACCGCTGTGAGGCGAACTTCGCACACTCGATCGGGCCCAACTTGCGAAGCGTGGATATGTCGCAGATGTATCCGTCGGGGTAGTAGGCACCCATCACTTGTGACGTGATTCTCGCCATTGTCGAGGCGCGAGTCGACTCACTCGGGGTGTAGGTGACGTCTGTCGCAGAGTTCGTGAAGGTGGTGCTTGGCAGCATGTTGCGCAGCGCAATGGCTTGGATCGCATTGCCGTTCGATCGTCGCGCGGGCAGCCAGGTGAAGGGACCAGTGACGGTAGATGGTTCGAATTTTTCGCCCGGGTAGGTAACGACAACCATGCGGGGCGAACCCATGGCTCCGTCGGTCGCCTGGAGATTGGCCGGCACCGATTGCAACTGTGTATCCGTCGCGCACCCGAAGTCGACGTTCGTCACCGGAAATGGTGGGGCGAGAACGTATGTGCACGCCGACAGGTAGCGAAGCTGGTAGTCGGTTGGAGCGCCTTGTTGCCAATTCACGGGGACGGCCCCTACCGGCCATTGAACCTGCCCGTTTGATGCTGCGCCCGTGCCGGAATCTGTTGCATCCCACGGCGTTGTCGGGAGATTCGCGAAAACGACCACAGCTTCGCCAGGCCGAATCTCGTAAGGAGCGGCGACATAGGCGGAGTTTCCATTGGGGAAGGGAGTCGTTGCTGATTTGGTTCGCAGGAACGAAAGCTCCGCGCCGGCCCCGGACGCCACGTCTTGGTACAGTGTGCTGTCCTCAGATTGCTCTTTGGCTTTGTACTTGGCCCCGGTCACGAGTTCGAGAAGGATCGGTGCGACCTCGGCTGCCAGGCCTGATGGTGGTGACCACGTTAAGCGAGCACCATCCGTGGACGAACACAACGGAAGGTTCTGGGTGCCCGAGGCGCCTTGCAGGGTGAGTCCGGGCAATGCTTGCGCTTCGAGATCGAAGGCCTGAGGGATCGATGCTGCTGGCTCTACTCCCGGGCCGAAGACCGACGATGGGTATGGCAGGGAGTTCGGCACATAGGTCCGGATCATCACGAAGCCGAAGTCACCTGTGGGAGGCATCGGCAAGGTATTCGGGGAAGTTGCCCCTACGGGTGCGCCGTTATCGTACGGAACGATTTCGACGGTAAAGCTTGCAGGTGTGTCGGGATAGATCCCCGTCTCGAAGGGATTGTCCTCACCGCTCTCGGGGATCAGCCTGTAGTCCGCCAGCGTTGACAACTCCGTAGTCGGATTACCTGTGGAGTCGAGGACTTCGACAGGCTGACCGTCGGAGTCGTAGACCTGGAGTGAAAAGTAACGAGCATTTATGAAGTCACCTTGGACGGTGATTGCCGTTTCACCGACGGCGAATGGGGTAGTCCAGTACGCCGCGCTCGTGTCTGGCTCGGCGACATTAGTGGACTGGGTCGAAGTTTCCACCCACCAGGAACAGTAGGGAAATGGGTTGTCGATGACGACGTCGCCGGTGTTTCCCACCGCGGGAGGAGTGGCCAGCACGGAAGAACTGGCGAGGGCGACGACCAAGAATCCGACGACTTGACTGGTGGTCATGCTCACAGCGCACCGCATAGTCGCCCAAATTACAAGGGGAAGTGACAGATACGAGAAGTCCAGGCGCTAGAGGGCAGGTTGTGGATCGACGACATTGGCCTTTGGGCCAAGTCCTCGCGACATGGCGACCTTTTGAGATCCGCCCGATTTTGAGGCGAGGGTGACGGTGGGAAGGCCACCATTGCCGGTCCACTTGGTCACATCCACCCGCACGGTGTCACCCGGCTTGACGAGGATGGGCGTGGTGCTGTGTCCTGCAGGAAGCGATCCGTTGGAGCGGATCTTTTGAGCGACTACGTGCACCCGCACTGGTTGCGAACCGCGCACCCGGTATTCCGCGACTCCGCCATTCTCCGTCAGGACGAACGCGGTGGATGCCGAGGCCTGTGGCTTCCAGTCGGCGACGAACCAGGCGTTGTAGTCGTCTCCGTCTCGCTCGACAGCAGCCTGTAGGTAACGGGTTACCGTCTCCTTGTTCGACTCGATCGCGATCAATCGCTTCTTCGCCCGAACTGTCAGAGTCAAGGTGGCGCCCGCGGGGACCAGCGGGGCTGAATCCAGAACTGTTCCGTCGCCGAGGAAGATGTTTGCCGAGAGATTGAGCGGTTGGTCGTTGCCGGTGTTGTCGACCGTAACCTTGAAGTCGGTTCCCTTCGGCATGCGGAATGCGGGGAGGGATCCAGCATTGGGGTTGAGATTCGGGTGCTGCTTGAGATTGGGAATCTCGGACCCATCCAGTGCCCTGATCTTCGTTTTCACCGATGCTGGAATGGGTTGCTTGGATCCGAAGGCAGCTATCTGCTCCTGGCCTGCACACACTGGACAGTCCAAAGTTCCCTGGATTTCCGTGAGTGGGACCAGTCCAATGGTCAGATTGTTCGCATCACCAGTTGAGTACACCTCCGTACCACCGGGAAGAGCTCCGACCAGATATTCGTAGGAGTTCTCCGAGGTGTTTACGTGTATGGCTCGAGTTCGCAACGGGTAGTTGTTGTCGTACACCGCGATGTCGAAGTCCCCATTCGCGCGCTCGTAGACCGCGGTTGGGGTGATGGCGTGTCCGGCGGGCTTGCCCTCGATCTCGAAGTTGAGGACGAGCACGTAGGGGATTTGGCCCGGCTGCAGGTTCTCTCGCAAGGTTTGAACGACGTTCAATGGATCGGTCAGTTTGCCTTCTGCTGGATTGGATGTCATTTGGGTGGTCCACCAGTAGGCCAACTCGCCCTGAATCTTGGAATCGAGACGAACCCCGGAGTTGATTTGGGCGTCGGTGAGCCGGGTGCGCTTCAACTCACCATTGAAAAGTTGTGCCGCCAAAGCGGCAACTCCGTAGCAGTGCCCGCCCCACATGTAGTTGTTCGCTGCGTCGATCCATTCGGCGACGGCAGGCTTGGGAATGCAGATTTGTGTGCCCGAGTCGTCTTTCGAGTAGTGAGTACATGCGACTTCGGGGCCGAACATCCGCACCATGCTGTCGGGTGTCAATTGGGCGGCGAACTTGTTTGGGTCGTAGCCGAGAAGCGCATTGCCGTCCCCCAACCGCTGACCGTAGTTGAAGAACTGGAACGAATCGCGGATTGCGACGAAACCAGAATCCACTACGACCACACCCTGTGGTGCCCATGTGGAAGGCGTCGGCTCGTACCTCTGGCCGGGGCCAGCTCCAGCGAATGACGCGCCATCGCACGATGGGTCATTAGGTGTACAGATGTCGTTGTCCACCGCAGCGGACCCTGGAGCACTCGCGAGAAGCGAAGCGACAGCCAGCGACGCTAGAGCAAAGTGCGATACCCGCATCGCCTGACGGTAACCGATGCTCGCGGTCGGAGTGGGCCCAACCGGACTCGAACCGATGACATCTTCCTTGTAAGGGAAGCGCTCTAGCCAACTGAGCTATGGGCCC
>JBMTHB010000049.1:0-8167 GCA_049435845.1 Candidatus Nanopelagicales bacterium
GAAACAGGCGGGGTCGAAGGGACTTCGGTGCTCTGGTCGGCGCTCGTCTCGGGCGAACCGCCGGTGGTTGCCTCCGTGACACATCCGGTGAGCAGCGCTGCGCTGAGAACGAGGCAGGCGGCGCGCATGCCCCGACGGTAGTTCACTTTCTGATGAACCACATGTCGATGATCGGTCGTCCTTCGCGCACGCCCCTTCGTTCGAAGTGGGTTTCGGGGCGCCACGAAGGACGCTCGATCACCCCTCCGGTCCAGCGTGGATCGCTCTTGAAAGTCTCGACCATCGAGTCGGCGTACTCCGTCCAGTCGGTGGCCAGATGCCAGAAGCCACCGGATTCGACGGCGTCGGCCATGGCGTGCACGACCGCCGGCTGAACAAGACGCCGCTTGTGGTGCCTGCCCTTGGGCCAAGGATCAGGGAAGAATGAGCGCACGCCGATGAGTGGGCCCGGCAGTAATGGCAGGAGTTCCAGTGCATCGGATTCGATCACGAAAACATTGGGTAGCGCATCGGTGACGACCCGGTCCACGAGGTCTCCGATACCGGGAGTGTGGACGTCGATCGCCAGAATCGTCTGATCGGGGAACGAGCGCGCGAGTTGCACCACTGGCTCCGCAGATCCGAATCCGATATCCATCACCACCGGCTGCCCTACTGGCCAGACGATGTCGAGTTCGGTAGCCGTCAAGAGCACCCCCGCTGGCGCTGCTTCGAGCGCGCGTTGTTGACGAGCCGTGATGCGGCTGCGTCGGGGTTTGAACGTCCGGATTCCCGGTCGCAGCACGCTGGGCACTTCGCCAGTGTGGCCCATACGTAGTGGGGCGCCTACGGTGGTCGGGTGAAGCGCGCGGTTCTCCTGATGGCGACCGCCGTGATGTCCGCGGCTGGCTGTGGCTCATCGTCGTTGGCACCCGATGCTGCGATCGCGTGCGGGTGGAATGAACCCGACTCACCGATCGTGTCCGCCTTGGAGGCCGATGACCAGCAGTTGGCCGAGAACGCGGAACGTGCCACATCCCGGCTCGAGGCGGCCCGACGCGTCGCTGAGGCGGACGGGCGTTTCGGCGCACTCGTCGAGGCCCTCCAGGAGACCGCCGACTTCGCCGTCGAGCTGACCACTATGCCGCGTCCGCAGATTGCGTCGATTCCCAATTCGCGTTGGGACTTCGCCAAGTACGCCCAAGCGGCTGCTCGTGATCAGTGCGAGCAGCTGGCGGCCGTCGTGGAAGCGCAATGACGTCCGGTGATCGACCGGTCGTGCTCTTCGATGGCCGGTGTGGTTTTTGCGCGTGGAGCGTTCAGTTCGCACAACAACGTGTTCTCGCGGACGCGGAGTTCCTTCCGTATCAGTCGGTCGACGTCGCTGCCTACGGCCTCACCGAGGAACAATGCGCTGAAGCGGTGTATTTCGTGGATGAGTCCGGATCGCATGCAGGCGAACTCGCCGTGGCAGCCATCCTGCAGTCCGGTCGCCGGGGGTGGCGTCCGCTGGGACGATTCATGGGTAGTCCTGCGGTGCGACCACTTGCTGCGGGGGTCTACCGCGTCGTCGCCCGGCATCGAGGCAAGCTGTGGGGAGTTCGACCGCCGATCAGTTGACCGCGACCTCCAAGGCCAACGGTGAGTTCACTCGGTATTTTCGATCCGCTTCGATCCGCCAGCATGAGCCGCGCCCCACGCCACGAAACTGCCAGGGTTGCATCGGATCCTCGGGCGGCTCCGCTTGCAGCGAGGTCTGTTCGTCGATTCCCACGACGGTCGATCCCTCGGTCAGGAGTGGACGCATCACCACATCGGGAATCCACTTGGCATAGACGTCGAAGTGAGGAAGTACCCGCAGACTGGGAACCAGCCCGAGGCCGTCCTGGCCGCCCTGCCGAGGATGTCGGATGTCGGGAACATATCCGCCCAATGCCATCGCACCGGCGGAGCAGCCTGCGAGTGATGCCCCTGATCGCCACGCAGCGTGAATCGCCTGCCACAAAGGCGTACCTATGAGGGTCCGCGCGAGATGCTGAGGATTCCCTCCGGACAGATAGACCAGACCGGCACCTGTCACGGCTGCAATGTGAGCTGGGTCGAACGCGTCATCGCGCACCCTGACATCCAGCACGATCTGCTCCACGCCCAGCCGCTGCGCTGCCTGCGCACCGAGGTCGTGCCAGCGTCGTAGCGAGGCCTCGCCCTCGAGCGATGCTGCCGTGGCCAGTTGGACGTAGCGCGCGGGCCTGCCCTCGAGCAGCCACGCTTCGACGTCGTGCATCACGGGTAGGTATTCCCCGCTCCCGACCAGAGCGATCCTGCCGGGCGTGTGGTTCAGGAGTTCGTCTCCTGCTGCTCGCCGTGCTGGGCGTCGTAGTACTCACAGAAGGCGTCGTAGGCGCGCGGACCGTAGACGGTCGCCGGACCCCCGTGCATCAGGAACGTGACCCCGATCGCCTCGGCCGCCTCTGCCTTGGATGCGCCGGCCCGCACCGCTCCGCGGGCATGCGCGGCGATGCAGCCATCGCACTGCGATCCAATCGACAGCGTCAAAGCGAGCAGTTCCTTCACCCGAGTCGGTAGGGCCCCGTCGGCCATCGCGCTGGAGTGCAACTCCTTGAACCCGGCATAGACCTCCGGAATCGCTTGGCGCAGGTTTCGGGCCAGGGGCGCGAGCGGCTCTTGAACCGCTTTGCCGTGCTCATGTGGCATGTGTCGAAGGATACCCCAGAGGGTATTGAGGTATCGTTACCGTATGGATATCGATCCGGCGATAAGCAAGGACGTGCTGATGCGTCTGAAGCGGGCCCGTGGGCAGCTCGACGGCGTCATCAACATGATCGAAGAGGACCGCAGTTGCGGGGAGATCGTCACCCAACTGGCGGCCGTATCCAAAGCCCTGGACCGCGCTGGTTTCAAGGTCGTGGCCACCGGTCTGAAGCAGTGCTGGGAGGACGGAGACAAGGCTCCGATGTCCGCCGAGGAGCTCGAAAAGCTCTTCTTGTCCCTCGCCTAAAAAAATTTCGCCGCGGGTGCATCCAGACAGCGGGCTGGCGACGAAGTCCTAGGTAACCGGCCATTCGGTCGGGGTCGAGTACGACCTATCTAGGAGCCGAATATGAACGACGTTTCCACCCGGGTGCGCCTGGTCGCCCGCCGCGGTGCGGTCGCCACGGCCGCCCTCGTTCTTCCCCTTGGCGTGGCAGGTCTGGCTGCTGCGCCGGCCATGGCGGACAGCCACGGTGACATGGACGCCACTGTGTCCGTTTTGCACGCTATTCCCGCAGGCGCCGGAGCCGACGTCGTCGACGTCTACGCCGGCGACGCCATGCTGATCGACAACTTCACCCCCGGATCCCTGGAGACCTTGACGGTTCCCGAGGGCACCTACGACCTCGCCGTCTACGCAGATGGTGAAGGCCCCGATGGCGGCACCGCTGTGCTGGAGGCAGCGGGAGTCGAGGTTCCCGGCGGAGCCAACGCAACCGTCACGGCCAACCTCGATGCCGAGGGCAATGCGGCCCTGAACGTCTATGTCAACGACATCTCCGCAGTCGCCGCGGGTGAGGCACGCTTGACCGTGCGTCACATCGCAGCCGCTCCGGCGGTTGACGTCCGTGCCGACGGTGCGGTGATCATCGAGAACCTGGTCAACCCGGATGAGGCCATCGTCGCCGTTCCGGCGGCCACCTACAGCGCCGATGTCGTGCTCGCAGGCACCGACACCGTCGCACTCGGCCCGGCCGACCTGACCCTCGACGAGGGCACCAACACCATCGTGTACGCGTGGGGCTCCGCTGAGGCGGGCAACCTCGCCCTGGCTACCCAGGTGATCGATGGTCTCGACGGCTCACCGACCGGCGTCGCAGCAGGCGGCGGCTCCACTGCGGCAACGGATGCGCTGCCCGCTTGGACCGCTGGACTGATGGCCCTCGGTGCGATGGGTGTCGTCGGTGCGATGGCTCGCTTGGGCCGCAACCGCGCATAGCGCGTCGGTGATCGACAAGTAGTTCATGATGCGACGACCCCGCCCCGCCATGCTGGTACTGATCGGCAGTCTCGTGCTGCTCATCGGTGCTCCGGTGGCGTGGGCGGGGTTCGTCGCTTCCGGTTCCCCACAGATTGAGTCCGTGGGCGAGCGCCCGTCTGAGCCAGCCACCGAGACGCCGGTGCCGATCCCAGCTGAGCCCGATGTCGCCGGCGATGATGTGCCGCGTATCGGTACGCCAGTCGTCGCGCGGCAATCGGCGAGTGTCGTCGCACCCATCGGCATCACCATCGAGCGGCTCGGCGTCCAGGCACCGGTGGACCCGGTGGGTGTCAACGACGACGGTTCGGTGGAGATTCCGGACGACATCACGCGCGTGGGCTGGTATCGATTCGGGGCAGGACCCCGTCAAGGTGCCGGATCAACGGTGATCGTGGGTCATCGGGACGGCTTCGATGAAGGTCCCGGCGCTTTCTATTCAGTGAGCGCCCTGAACCCCGGCGACACCATCGAGTTGTCGCTGGCCGACGGGGCCACCTCGATCTACGAAGTGGTGTCCCGTGAAGCGATCGATCGGGACGTGCTCACCTCGGACGGAGTATTCGACGAGAACGGCCCGGAGCGGCTGACATTGATTTCCTGCATCGGCTATTTCGATCGCGACAACGGCGGATACCAGCAGAACGTGGTCGTCACAGCGATCCCCATGAGCGAGCGGGTCGGCTCATGAGGAAGACTGACATGGAACTCGATCTGCCCCAGGGGGGACGGGTCAACGCCAGATCGACTACCGGGGAGCCGTCCGTGCGTTCACGTGCCGACGCAGACATCGCCGCGGCGTTCGCGCGGGGTGGCGACGGTGCGCTGCACGAGGTCTACAACCGCTGGTCTCCGCTCATCTACACGGTGGCCAGACGCAGTGTGGGGGATTCGCACGACGCTGCGGACGTCACGCAGGCAGTCTTCGTCGCGGCTTGGCAGGGGCGCCAGGGATACGACCCCGACGCTGGGAGTCTGCCGGCGTGGCTGCTGGGCATAACCCGACGCAAGGTGGCCGACCACTACCGAGCTCGAGGGCGTGCTCCGGAGCCGAACGCGGACCTACCCGAGGAATCGATGGCGGATCCGGCGGTGGAGTCCGTCATCGATCGGGTCCTGCTCGCCGACGAGATCGCACGACTCGGCGATCCCCAGCGTCGCATCCTGGAATTGTGCTTTTTCCAGGACATGACACATGCACAAGTGGCTAGTCTCCTGGACTTGCCACTGGGCACGGTCAAGAGCCACATACGTCGTTCGCTAGGACGACTACGAGAACGATTGGAGGTGGACGGTGTCAGGAATTGATCACATCGACGAAGAGACGATCGCGCTACTCGCCCTCGGGGAGTCGGTGGCCGGTTCAGGCGCCGAACACCTTCGCTCGTGTTCCGCCTGCCAGTCGAAGGTGGACCAATGGCGTGCCGTAGTCGTGACCGCCCGGTCGGTCACTGACGACGACCGACCCATGGGCCCCCCGGACGATCTTTGGCAGGCGATAACGGACGAGATCGAATCCGATGGCGTCGTATTCGCCAAGCGGCGCGCCACCGGTGGACTGCGTGGCGGATGGTTCGCACTCGCGGCGGCCGTGGGAATCCTGGTCGGCAGTTTCGGCACCATCGTCGCGCTCGATCGCAGCGAATCGGCACCTACGATCGCGCAGGCTCAACTCCAGCCACTACCGGGTCAGCAAGTGAGTGGCGTCGCGCAAGTGCGGCAAACCGAGAACGGGCCGGTATTGATGGTCGACGTACCGGACCTCCCGCAGCCTGACGGCTACTACGAAGTGTGGATGCTGTCTGCGAATACGGACTCCATGGTCTCGATCGGTGTGTTGGGTGAGGGATCTGTGAACGAGTTCCCCCTCCCGGCGGGTATGGACATGCAAGCCTTCCCGGTGGTGGACATCTCCGTCGAGCAGTTCGATGGAGACGTGACCCACAGTGGCGACAGCCTGGCGCGCGGCACCCTGGCAACCTGATCGGTTCCGGGCATGCTGATCCGGTGAGTATCGATCGTGAGGATCTTCGGTCGCTGCGGCAGCGAACGAGTGCGAAGTGGCGCTACTACCCCCTGGAAGTTCTGCCGGCCTGGGTTGCCGAGATGGACTTCACCCTCGCCGAGCCGATCGCCGCTGCCCTGCATGCGGCGGTGGATCGTTCCGACACCGGGTACCGATGGGTAGAGGGAGTTCCAGAGGCCCTCGCCGACTTCGCCCGTGAACAGTGGGGCTGGCGGTTCGATCCGGGCACGGTGGTCGTCCTCGCCGATGTGATGTCGTCGATCGCCCAGGCATTGCTGCACCTCACGGATTCCGGCGCTCAGGTCGTGATCAATCCACCGATCTACCCACCGTTCTTCTCCACGGTCGACGACGTGTGTGGGCGCACGGTCCGCGAAGTGCCACTCGCGCACACCGATGGTCGCTATCACCTGGATCTGCCCGGATTGGAGGAAGCCTTCGCCGATCCTCGCGTGCAGGCGTATCTACTGTGCTCCCCGCACAATCCCACGGGGACCGTACACACCGAGGAGGAATTGCGATCGGTCGCGCGCTTGGCGCATGCGAACGATGTGGCGGTGATCGCCGATGAGGTCCATGCGCCGATGACGTTGGTGGGAGCTCGTCACCACCCGTTCCTGAGCGTCGCGGATGAGTGGCCGGACCTTCGGGCGGTGTCATGCGTCTCTGCATCCAAGACGTGGAATATCCCCGGGCTCAAGTGCGCGCAACTCGTCGCAACGGATCGTTTGATCGAGGGACTGCGGGCATCGATTCCGATCGAGGCGACCTATGGGGTCGGTCACTTCGGTGTGGTGGCGACGTTGGCCGCCTATCGGGAAGGTGGGCCTTGGTGGTTCGAGATGCTCGACGTCCTGGACGCCAGACGTCGGCAGTTGTCGGAGGGACTGGGTCGATGCGGTGGGGTGCAGATGACCTGGCCACAGGCTTCGTACCTGGCCTGGGTGAACCTTCCGATGCTGGGTGACGACCCGGCGGCAGTGTTGCTGGAGCAGGGATCACTCGCGGTCAATTCCGGACTGGCCTTCGGCTTCGTGGGGGAGGGCCATGCTCGGATCAATTTCGCGACCAGCGAAGCGATTTTGGAGGAGATCATCACCCGAGTCGGATCGATCGTCGATGCCCATTCGTCCTAGCGTCGTGATGCGTCGTCTAGTGGCCGGTGCCTTAGTGGCTGCTGTTGTTTTGTCTATCCCGCCGTCTGCATCGGCTGCCGATCTGGATGCCATCGCGATCGGGGATTCTGTGATGCTGGGCGCGAAGTCGCAGTTGCGCGAACGTGGTGTTGGGGTGGTCGACGCGGCAGTCAGCCGCCAGGCGATCACTGGGCCGGGCCTCCTGCGTGACCGAGGTCGAAGGCTTCCTGAGCACGTTGTCGTGCATCTGGGAACCAACGGCACGTACACCCTGAAGATGTGCAAGGAGCTGGTACGCACTGCGGGTAAGCAGCGTCGGGTGTACCTCGTGACGATCAAGGTTCCACGATCCTGGGAAGGGGTCAACAACGAGATGCTGCGAAAGTGCGATCAGACCTTTCGTAGCGATCGAGTCGTCTTGCTTGACTGGCACGAGTTGGTCACGGACAACCCCGAGTACGTCTACGCCGACGGTGTGCACCTTCGCCCAGAAGGAGCACGGGCCTTCGCCCGTATGGTCGAAAAGGCCATTACGGCACCGCGAGCTCCTTACACGGACCGACTTCCGCTGCCGACTGGGTCCACCAAGGGTTCGTAGTAACACTGATCACACCCGTGCTGTGCCTTTGCTCACAAGACAACGTTTACAGGCCTGTCCCTTCTCGCTTTCGTGATGGATAGGCACGATCCTTTGAGGACCTTCCCCGGCACCACAGTCGAGACAACGGCGTCACGAGCGGAGTTGCCATGGACATACCCGGCATGTACCCAGCCCCCACGCGGAACAAGCAATTGCTGGAGTGGGTTGAGGAGGTAGCCGAACTCACCCAGCCGGATCGCATCGAATGGTGTGATGGCTCCCCAGAGGAGTGGGAGCGACTCACTCGAGAGTTGGTCGATGCGGGAACCTTCATTCCCCTCAACCCCGAACTCCGACCGAACTCCTTCCTTGCGCGCAGTGATCCCCGAGATGTGGCTCGCGTCGAGGAACAGCAC
>JBMTHB010000050.1:0-8155 GCA_049435845.1 Candidatus Nanopelagicales bacterium
GTACATCGTTCCCTGCGAACTACTGGATGTCCCTCCAAATGTTCCCCGCTCTTGCTGCGCCATCATCTGCCCGAAAGATGACCGTCATCAACGAGCATCTTGATGGCACCGTGCTGGCCTTACCTGATGGCACGGAGTTCACTCGGTGGGATTTCGCTGAACAGCTCCGATTCCTCCTGACGTCGCAGAGCCAGTACCCCGCCGCCCGAGCTCTCATCAACAACCTCTACGCAGGTATCACTGCGTCGACGGCCGATGAACGCGCGGCTGGTCTGGAGGTGGTAGCGGCCATCGCGGCCTCGGTGCGCATGATCGTCGACGAGTCCAAGAAGTCGACGCCCGTTCAGGTGCTCGTGAATTGCTCGGATTTCCATGATCGTCCGACTGTGGATCAACTCGCGATCGCCTCGGAACCTGTCAGTCGGAATTTCGGTTCGACCCTTCCCGCATTCATGGGGAATTCCGCCGCGTGCTTCGGTTTGTCTCCGGAAGGCCTTTCGCCGGCTCTTGCCCATGGTTCCCCCATGATCAGCCTCGCGACCCCTCCTCTATTCGTCCTGTCCTCGGGGGATGCAGCGACGCCGTGGGTGTGGGGACGAAGTCTTGCTAACACCTTCGTCGGATCCCGCACCATCACGTACGACGGAACCCAGCACGTGGCGTATCTCTTCGTGCCGTCACGGTGCGTCAATGAGCCGGTGACCCGGTATCTGCTGACACGTACATTGCCGTCGGGAAACCTCGCCTGCAGCTACTCACCGGGTGGGCCGTCGCCCCTCAGGTAGTTCGCATCGTCGAACTCGTAATGCGTAGGTCCGGGGTGGGGAGGAGCGCAGTGACGGCTCCCCGAGGCGGCTCCGATTTCCCCCAGGGGACTGACCGTTCGGGTCGTCGTCGTGGTTCACGAGTCCGAAGCCAGTCTCAGTTTCCGTCTCAGTTCGCTCAGGTTCGCCACCGTTCGCTGGCGTTCCAAAGACGGCGGTGTTGACCTGATCCATGGCCCGGCGAACGCTGTCGGGGGGCAACCCCGATGCGGCCAGGAGGTCTTGCCACGCGGCGTGGTCCCGCCGAGGATCCCGCAGGTGCCACCACACAGATGGGCAACAGCAACCCTGCTCAGAGAATTTCGGATCCGCACGTGGCCCTCATCGAGATCAATATCCTGCCACCGCAACCCGTGACACTCCCCTTGCCGCAAGCCCATCAGCATCGCAACAAGCCACGCTCTGGTCTTGCCCCCACGCTTGGGCTCTCACGGACATTGAAAGTCGTCCCCTACGCCTACAGCGGGAAGCCGCCAATACCGGGCTGCTCCACCGAGTGATTTGGGCGCGCCGGTCAACGTGTAATCGACACGGGAAAAAACGGCCTCGTGGCAACTTGCCCGTCGCTGATGGGTGGAGCAGCGCCGATGCACGTCACTGTGCGACGCGCGAGAGCCCCCGCGAGAGTCAGGGCCTGCAGGCGTGCGAGCGGCTCACCGACGCATCGATGGACTCCAGCACCGAAGGCGAGCGAAGCGGGGGCGCCCGACCGCAGTGCCGCGTCAAGGAATGCGACGACCAGTTCGCCCGTCGTCGCATCGGACCGCAAGACCCAACGCAGGGGTGGCTGGTGGAGAATGGCCCGGTCCACGCCCAACTCCCCGCCCTGCGCGGCGAGTTCCGTGACACTGGTGAGCAGACTGATCGTCGTATCAAGTCCCCCGGCGACGATGATGTTCGCCAGGGAGAGGGGCGCACCTTCGCCAAGGCCCGCTTGGGCACACGACAGTTGGAGTCCATTGAGGAGGCTTCCGGCGGTCGCCGTTCCCTGAAGGGCGGCTTCGAGTGCCTCCATGACTTGGTGCCCGCTTCCCCCAGGAATGCCGTCCAGGTGTGCAATGGCGTACACCGCCAGACGCTCCTCGCCGTCCTCGTCGAGGCCCAGAACGCGGGCGAGCGTCCAGGAGGCCAGTGGCACGGCCAATGACCGAACGGCATCTGTGACTCCAGCATCAGTGACCTGAGCGACGAGTCGCTCGGCGTGCTCCTCAATGCGCTTGCGTCCCACCTCGCGCAGGGCATCCGTCAGCCGTGCGGAGATGAGTCGGCGAGCACGATCATGGGATTTTCCGCCTGCGCCCAGGAGCACTGGATCCGCCGATGCTTGCGGGACACTCAGGTAGCGTTCGGCGTCCCCCAGGATAGATGTGGTTTCCGCGGGTCCGGTCATCGCCAGGCCTGCTGGTCCTTCAATGGCCACTCGTGGCGGCAGGTCGGCGGTCAGGGTCGGTCCACGGTCGCTCGACGTCAACTCAGCAAATGAGACGCGTAGGCCGCGTCGCGGCGGTTGCCATGTCGCTGTCACGGTGATGTACGCGTCGATGGCAAATTCCCTTCGGCGGTCGCGAATCTGAGCCAGCGTGCCGGAGTGGGAGGTCGCTTCGAGGTGATCCCAGAATGGCTCCCAGGTGCGGGCCGTCACATCCTGCACGGCGATATCCACGAAGCCGAGCGCTGCGAGTTCGTCATGCACCTCGGCGGGCGTGGTCCATCGGTTGCTGGCGGGGATCAGTGATGACCAGCCTCGTTCCGACTCGACGAGTACATCACTCATCGCCAAGCCTCCGCCCGGCTTGAGCGTACGTGCGCACTCGATTAGCAAGACGCGTCGGGAGTCGACGTGCATGGCCGCCTCGACGCACAGGATCGCGTCGAAGCAATTCGAGCGGAACGGGAGCGCCGCGGCGTCCGCTCGAACGGCGACCTGGCCGTCAGGCGGGAAAAGGTCAACGGCCACGATGGTGGCGGAGGGAAGGACCTGGCGCAGCAGACGCGTGGTACCTCCAGGTCCGGCACATAGGTCCAGGACCCTGTCCGAAGCGTGCGGCACAGCTGTGACCAGGCGCTGCACCAGTGTGGCGGAGGCCGCCATCTGGTCGGTGACTCCGTCATCCCACCAGCCCACGTTGTGGAAGCCGCCATATGAAGCGATTTCGGCGCTTGCGCGCCGCTGGGTGTAAAACTGGTTCAGACGCAGGGACATCCGAGGTCTCCTTGCGTCACGCCGACCGGCGCCACTACCATCCAGCCGGGGCGTCTGGGCCCTGTCGATGAAGGGATTTTCATGAATCATAACAGTGACGACCTCGTGGCAGTCGTCGTGGAGAAGGCGTCGAATGACGCTGGTTTCCGCGCGGCGCTCATTGCTGACCCCAAGGGTGCGCTAGCAGCGTCCTTCGGCGTCAGTGTGCCCGACAACCTGACCGTCCGTGTCGTCGAGGAAGGCGCCAGCGAAGTGGTTTTGGTGCTTCCGGCCGCTGGCTCCGACGTTTCTTTGGACGAACTTGCGGGCGTGGCCGGCGGCGGATCCTCGACGTGGGGCCCCAACTGCAACTCTTGCTCGTCGTGACGGGGGCCGCTCGCTGACGATGTCGGCGAGCGGCCGCGTCCGCGCCCTGGCTGATGTCGAAGACATGACTGTTGCGCGCCCGTCCGCGCAACCTGTGGGGCTTGATCGTTTGTCTGCCGCTCTCACCCGAGACTGGCCGATAGCCCTGGGGGGCGCAGAGGCCATCGCTGCGGCGATGACCGGATTCGCCTTGATTCCGACCCAATGTGCGGCGCGGTGCGGGCTTGAAGTGCGCTGCCACGACGGCGACCGCATCGACGGACTGGTCATGGCTCGAAGCGGCACCGAGCTTCAATCCCTCACGATGTGGCTAGCGGAAGCGCGGCCGGGCAGCACCTTGTCACTGCTGGCGTCGGCGTCCACCGACTTTGGTTGGCTTGAGATCGACACCGATGGGTCGGCAGTCGCCAGCCTTGGCTGGTTCACCGCTCTGCCGGAATCAGGACCATCTCCGCTTTGCGACCTCGTGGACTCGACGGCGGCCGTGGAGCGCGTCATCGGCGCGCTCAGAGGAGCGCAGGCGCTGCAACTGGGGTTCTTCCCGTCCCGACACCCGCGAGCCGTTCGCCTCTTCGCGGTATGCGACGAGCCATCGTCGGCAATGGCAGCCCTGACCTCGGTCGACTGGCCGGGCTCCAAGCAAGCCGCCGCCGATCTGCTCGACATAGGTGATGGGGTCGATATCGTGCGAGTCAACCTTGACATAGTAGACGGCGAACTCTTCCCCACGGTCGGCTGGGAGTTCAGCTTCTATGACGATGCGCAGCCGGTCATTGAGCCTCGATGGAAGACGTTGTTCTCCCGCCTCATCGACGCTCGCCTGGCCACTCCCGAACGCGCTGCTGCCTTGTTGGCATGGCCGACCCTGCGTCCGCTGTCCCGTCTCACTGGTGAATGGCTTGAGCGCGGAATCGCGCACGTCAAGGTCTCGCTCGACCCGTCGGGCCGTATCGAGGCCAAGGCGTACGTCGGCGGGTATTCGATGGTCCCGGCCGATGCGTGACCTTGCCAGCCTGGCCGAGCGTGCATTGCACGCGAGCGTGGACACCGCTCCGCTCGTGCAGCAGTACCTTGAGGCGTGTGACGTTCGTCAGACCATCGACTGGGTGCGCTGGCTGTCCACCGTGGGAAGGGGGTACTTGCTGTTGGCGTGGTCGCCGAAAGGTCTGGAGCGATCCTTCCGCATCCATGACGTCGTGGCCGCCGAAATGACGTGGCCTCGCCTCGACCTGACGGGTGCTAGGTGGGTCACCGTCGACGCTGACGGGGTACCGTGGGCGAGAGTCGTTAACGACGACGGGACCGCTGTCGAAGGGGCGGCAGACGGACGCACTCGACTAGAGGTCCTAGCCGACCCCTCGAAGGTGGCCAACGACATCCGATCACTGACTACGAATGGCAGTTCCTTAACGAGCAGCGCTGACGGTAGCGATGATGCCTACGTGGCGCTGCACCCTGACGCCCACGACCGGACATGGGCGGACCCCTTCGATCAGAGGTCTCTCTGGCGGGACGGCTTTCGCAGTTCCGATTGGTCGGGGTATGTAGGTGATCGACTCATTGGCGTGGCCGCACGCGCGGTGCACCACGCACGCTTTCTCGCTGGAGAGCGACAGGCATATCCAGTGCTGGGTCTTTCCTTGGTCAGCGCATGAACGAACAACGCCATCTTGCTCTGCGGACTGCGGCGGGAAAGATGCGACGGTCTCACCGGGACAGTAGGTGGCGCGCCTTCCATCTCTATCCAGGTATCTCCGACGAATGGGTGGCTGCCTACGTCGCCTGTGCCATGCTCGAGGCGCACACCGCTGGCCTCCCTGGTACGGCAGACGCGGAGGAGCTGGCGATGGTGACCTGGGAGTCACTTTTGTCGGCTCAACGCTCAGATGGTCGCTGGGGCTTCAACGGTCTGGCCATAGGGGATGGCGACAGCACCCTGTGGGCCATGCGGCTGGCCCGGGCGCTCGGACGGGATCCGGGCCCCGCCGCCTCACGCGTGATCCGCCAGCACCAGCGACCCAACGGGTCGCTGTCGACTTATGCCGCCGATGAGCCGATCAGGACCATCATCGAGGCCGACCCCTCCCTGTCCTTCGATGGTTGGGTCGGTGCGCACAGCTGCGTGACGGCGGTGGGGACGGTTGTCGCCGAAGTGGGAAAGGGGGCACGCCAGTACCTCGTCGATAGCCAGGGGTCGGACGGCGGCTGGCGTGCCTACTGGTGGCGAGCGGATGCCTATGTCGCGGCATTTGCCGTAGAGGGACTAGCAGAGTCTCATTCCCAGTCTGCCGTCCGCGCGGCCGGTTGGGCGATCGGCATGCTGCAATCGGATGGCGCTGCCCACATCGAGGGGCAACCCTCGGCATTCGCAACCGCCTGCGTCGCTCGTGCTGCAGCATGGTCACCGGACGACGATCATCGAGACGGCGCTCGTCGTGCCCTGGACTGGCTCGACGGGCACGTGGACTTGCGCGGGGGATGGCCGGCTTCTGCACATTTGCGCGTTCCGAATCCCGACGATGAGGAGCCGTGGGCTTCGGGACGGGAATGGCTGCACGGGGGACGGAAGGAGCGTGCCGTCGTCCTCGACGCTGACGGGATCTTCACGACGGCAACCGCCCTGTCGGCATATGCGCGAGCTGCAGCATGGTGATCCAGACCGTGCCTCGGGAGGAGCTTCGGGAGGTGGTGTTCGACGCTGCCTTCAGCGTCCACCTCGATGAGACGGCTGAAGGCTTCGACGCCTTCTTCCTGCCCTTTCTGTCCGTTGTAGATCAGGGGATCCTCGCCACGGACCTTCCGCCCCACCTGCACGAGGCCACACGTGCCATGGCCTTGACGGCGCTGCGCGACCTGCTCCTTCCCGTTGCTTCGGCTGCGTTCATGCCCCGTGTACTTCGGCCACGGGGCAGTCTGTCGGCACTGGCCGCGCATCTGGGCGGTCAGCCGTCACGAGATCGTTATCGAGCCTTTCTTGCTGATGGTGGCGTGTCGACGACGTGGCGTGGGCGACCAGTCTTCACGGACATGGGCATCACGGTGAGCTGGCACCTTGTCCAGGCCGTAGCGGAGGCGATTGACCGAGCTGGATCCTCGCGGCAAGTGGGTGCGCCCACGCGAGAGGTTCGCCTGCTTTCCTCCGATCGCCACCGTGGACGCACCGTCCTACGCGTGGACGGTCCGGGTGGTTCGGCCGCTTATCGGCCGCGTGATTCGGCAATCGCTGCGGCGGTGCACGGCTGGCTCCGATCGCTCAACGTCGTGGGTATTCATGCGCTCCAGGTCGAGGCGTTCGATGGCCATGGCTTCGTCGAATGGGCGTCAGGCGGAGGGGATCCCGTCCTCCATGCTCGAGGACTTGGAGCCTGGTGGGTTCTGCTGCGTGCTCTCGATGCACGCGATATCCACTTCGAGAACATTGTCGTGTCCGACAGGGGCGTTGGCGTTATCGATCTCGAAGTCTTGGGGGGCAGCTGGCGACCGATCGAACCTTCGCTGACATCCTGGCCGGCCAGCGTCTCGGCCACGCCAGACCTCACCATGATGATTCCGTCGTGGACGTGGACTCGTGAAGGCACTCTCACTGATCTGAGCCTGCTGGCGGGATCGATGGCACGCGTGAGCTCAGTTCCAGTGCCTCTCGTGCAGTCTCCCGGTACGGATGCCGCACGGCTGGTCTTCGTGCCGAGACCCGTGGAGGTCAATAGCGGAACTCTGCCCTGGACGTCCGCTGATGCGGTCAGTGCATTCGAGGCAGGTGCCGACGACATGCAAAAACTGCTCACGGACGCCGCCGTGGTGGGCGACCTGGCGCAGCGGCTGCAGGGATGTCGCACGCGCGTACTCGTCCGAGACACCATCCTTTACAGCCAGATCCTCTGGCGGGCCATGTTGGATCCCGCTGTCAAGGATCGCGGGGATGCCATCGCAGCGTTGGGCGAACTGGGTCGACTTCCCACGCGGAATGGTTCGGAGCCGGCACCAGAGATCGTGCAGGCTGAGATGGCCAGCCTGCTGGACGGGGATATCCCGTACTTTGAAGCGCCTCTCGCTTCGGCAGGTCTGCCTTGGGCAGTGCCGGGGCCCGCCCAACGATCCGCTGTCAGCGCGGTCCTGCGCGTGCCGCGAAACCGCAGGCCGATGGCAGCGCATCAGTCGGTGTCCGGCTCAGCAGTCGATCGAGCAGTACGCGCCCTGGCGAGCTCGGCCGTTGAATTCGACGATGGGAGCGTCGGTTGGCTGGCCTCCCGCTGGACGACGGCGAAAGGGTTCACCACGGCGCCCATCGAATGGGGATTGTTCGAAGGTCACGTCGGCATCGCTGTAGCGCTCGTCGTCACCATGCGTGCCGGCTTGCTCGCCGACCGAGGCCTGCTTGACCGGGCCATTGCTCGTTTGCGAGAACTGCCGCCGGATGATGTCATCGAGTCAAAGGGACTCGGGTTGTCAGATGGCCTTTCGGGAGTCGCACTTGGGCTCTCGAGTGTGTTGGCGGACGTACCCGACCTCGAGCCTGTGGTCGACCACGTGTTGACTGTACTTGAGCGCAGGGTGACCTCGGCGGCGCGGCAGACCGCATGGGATTTCGACGATGGTGCCGCCGGAGTCATCTGGGCGCTGCAGTTACTGGGAATCGATGTGTCCGACCTCTGGTGGGATGCGCTCCCGTCAAGCACAACGTTGCGAGGCCTGGCACATGGCGATGCGGGCGTGGCTCTGGTGACGGGGGCGACGCCCCTGCGAGCCGACCCCGGTGATGGGC